>DATCEJ010000047.1:0-6685 GCA_036510135.1 Roseiarcus sp.
CATCACCAGCACCCGGTCGCAGACCCGCAGATCTTCGAGCTCGCCGCTCGCCACCAGGATCGCCCGCCCGTCGCGACGCGTATTTTCGATGACGCGCAAAAGCGCCTCTTTCGATTTCACGTCGACGCCAGCCGTCGGATCTATGAGAACGAGAACCGACGGGCGGCTTGAGAGCGCTCGCCCCATCACAACTTTTTGCTGGTTGCCGCCGGAGAGGTCAGACACGAGCTGATCCGGCCCCTGCGTGACGACGCCAAGCGTATCAATTGCGTCATTCGCAGCGGTGGCGCGGCGCGCGGGCGCGATGAATCCGAGCGGTCCCAGCGCATTCGCAATCGGCATCGTGACATTGTCGGCGATCGATTGTGTGAGCACGAGGCCCTGGCGGTGCCGGCTTTTCGGCACGCAGCCGACGCCAAGCGCAAGCGCGGAGGGAACGTCGCCCGAGCGGAGGGGCGCGCCGTTGACCCGGATCGTGCCCGACTTGTATGGCCTTAAGCCCGCCACGGCCTCGGCCACGCCGAGGCGGCCGCTGCTGGTCGCGCCGCAAAGCCCGATGACTTCGCTCGGCCGAACGGAAAAGCTCACATCGTCGAAATCTTCGCCGCCAAGGCGGCTCACTTCAAGCGCGATGGGACCCTCGGTCGGCGCTTTTCGGTTGGCGGCGTCGGCGAACGCGAAACTCACTTGCTCCCCGGTCATCGCTTCGATGAGCGCGTCTTTAGGCAAAGTCGCCGCAGGCGCGGTCAGGATGTGCCTTGCGTCGCGCAGCACGGTCACGGTCTGACAGACCTCGTAGACCTCCTGAAGATGGTGCGAGATGAACAGGAACGTCACTCCCTGCGTCTGCAATCGGCGCATTTGCGCGAACAGGCGCTTGATCTCCTCTCCGTCCAGTTGAGCCGTCGGCTCATCGAGGATGATGAATCGGGCGCCGTACGAAAGCGCGCGCGCGATCTCGACCAATTGCCGGGCTTCGACCTTAAGATCGCCGGCCCGCGACCGCTCCGAGACGGAGACATCCCAGCGATCGAGCACCTCACGGGCGTCTCGCCACAACGTGCCCCAGTCGATGAAGCCGCGCCGCAGCGGCTGCCGGTTGATGAACAGGTTTTCGGCGACCGTCAGGTCGGGAATGATGGTCGAATGCTGGTAGACGCAGGCGACCCGCTGGCGCCATCCCTCTCGGTCGGCGATCGCCGGCGCCTTTTCGCCATGGAAGCGGATCTCGCCGCTGTCGGGCTCGCGAAGGCCGGTCAGAATTCCGACGAGCGTCGACTTGCCGGCGCCGTTGCGCCCGACCAGCGCATGCGATTCGCCTGGAAGCACGCGCAGGCGCGCGTCGCTGAGCGCGACAGTCGCGCCATAACGCTTCGAGACGCCGACGGCTTCTACGATCGGAACGGCGTCAGCCCCTTCAAGCCCAGCGAAGCTCTCGGGCGCTGACGTCTCGGTCATCAAGGACGCTCAGGCTATTTGGGATTGTTCCCCCAAAACGCCTTGTCGTCGACATTGGCCTTGGTGACCAATTGCGCCGGAAGCTGATCTTCGAGAACGCCCGGAGCCACTTCGAGAATCGTGCTGTCGTGGTCCGTCGGGCCGGCCTTGAAGGTCTTTCCCTCAATGGCGTCCTTCAGATACATGATGCCGTATTTCGCATAGAGGTCCGCCGGCTGGGAGACGGTGGCGTCGATCTCGCCCTTGCGGATCGCGTCAAACTCCTGCGGAATTCCATCGTTGCTCACAATGACGATGTGGCCTGCCTCGCCGACCGGATGAAGCATGCCTTTACGCTTCAGCGTCTGCAAAGTCGGCGCGAGGAAAACGCCGCCCGCGTGCATGTAGATCGCCTTGAGATCGGGCGTCGAGTTGAGAATGGTGTCGAGGCCCGCCGCCGCGTCCTCGCCCGACCAGGCCTTGGTCGGAATTTCGAGCTCCTTGAGCTTGGGATAATTCTTCTTGATGCAGTCGCGGAAGCCGTTGCCGCGGTCGCGGCCATTGATCGAGGCCTGGTCGCCCATGATCTGTACGACAGGGCCCTCGGGCACGTGGTCGCCTATATAGTGACAGGCCTTCTCGCCGTAAGCGATGTTGTTTGCGCGCACGACCATGGCGACGGGACCAGATTCGGTCGCGACGTCGACCGCGACGACCGGCACCTTTGCGGCTGCCGCGGTCTTCAGAATCGTTCCTGCAGCTGAACTGTCGAATGGCGAGAAAATGAGGCCTTTGGCGCCGAGCGTGATCGCGTTCTTCACTCCGGTGATCTGCTTCGCCGTGTCGAATTCGGAGTTGAACGGCTGCAGCAGGTCGACGCCCTGAGCCTTCGCTTCGTTCACGATGTATTGGTTGTAGGCGGTCCAGAACGGCGATGTCAGCGTCGTGAGATCGACCGCGATTTTTGGCGCATCGGCGGCAGAAGCGCTAACGGTGAGCGCGCAGAGCGCGGCGGCCGTCAGCGTGGACAGAACAAAGGTGCGCTTCGTTTGCATGATGGTGTTTCCTCCCGAATTTTTTAACTCCGTCTTCGTTAGGGGGCGGTCCGGGAGCGGTCAAGCCATCGTGGGTGGGAGAGGAAGCGGGTGGCGCGGCTGCCGTGGGTGCGGGGAGTAGACCTTTATGCGCCTGATTTCTGCACGGCGTAACCTACTGATCCTGCTGAGGCCGGTCGCGTTGCCCAAATCTTGAGTTTTGCAACGCTACACCGGGTTCTCCTTTTTTTTAAAAATATCATTGTTTAGTGTCGCCTCAGCGAGTGAGGCCGATGGCAAAGACTTCAATCGACCAATTGGAGGGTGGCGGCGCCCTGTGTGCTTGGTTCGCAGGTGTCCCCTCGTTCCACGACGCAACATTGCGCGTGTTGGAGCTTCGCCAAGGTGCGCCGGGGCTGCTGGTCGCTCAGACTTTCCAAATGGAATCTGAAGTCGATGCTCAGGGCTATTTTCTTCTAACTAAACATGTGGCCGTGACGCTGACTATCTTCGAACTGATCGAGGTTGAGCTGTTCGATTTTATGGAGGCCGGAATCATGGACGGGCTCGACATCGAAACTGATGACAACGGGGTCACCCTCAGCTTCGATTCCAATTACGGCGTCCATGGACGGATAAAGGCGAAACGAATCGTCGTCTCCTTCGAGCCGGGGCGATCCTGACCTTCCGCGTATATGCGCTTGCATAATTCTTGATTTATGCAATGCCGCCAGTTGTCCGCGCGGATCGGATTCTGCCGCGAGCGATGGGTCGAAAAGCGGAGCCTTCGCGCTTCGGCCGGTCAACTTTTGGCCGAGGCGGCGCTGGTTTATAGTTTCCATAAGTCTCCATTTTTTGTTGATAAAAAACAGAAATCATGTTATACATTTCTATTCGGCGGACTCACACCCGCCCGGAGGCGTCGCGATGGGAGATGGAGAGGAAGGAGTAGTCGACTTGATTTTGAGCGGGCGGTAGGCGGGACCGAATTTTTTATTCCAAACGCTCATAACCCATTGAAAAGTCCCGATTCCAAAAAATAAACGCTAGTAAACGATAGCTATTTTACTAGCGTTTACTAGCGCTTATTGACGTTTATTAGCGTTTATGCGCGGCCGAGCGGCCGCCAACGAACGCTTATGTTCCAAACCGTTCCGCCTTGAACGGCGCGGGATCGACGAACGGCGCCTCGCCGGTCATCATCTCGGCGAGAAGCCGGCCGCTGATGGGGCCGAGGGTCAATCCCAGATGGTGGTGGCCAGCGTCGAGCCACAGCCCTGGCCTGCCAGGGAACGGTCCGATGATGGGCCTCATGTCCGGCAGGCAAGGACGCCGGCCGAGCCAGGGCTTGGCGTCCTTCCGGGCCCCGATGGGAAACAATTCGCGCGCATAGGGCTCGACCCGCTCGAGATGCGCCGGCGAGGGCGGATCGTCGCGCCGGCCGAATTCGGCGCCTGTGGTCAGTCTCAGGCCCCGCGCCATCGGGGTCACGAGATAGCCTCGCTCGAGGTCGAGCACCGGACGCGTGAGGCCCGCGTTGCCCTTGGCCTCGTAGTGCATGTGATAGCCGCGCTTGACGAAGAACGGCAGGCGCAGGCCAAAGCGTCGGGCAAGCTCATCCGACCAGGGTCCGAGCGCGATGACAACGTCGTGAGCGGCAAGGGGACCTAAGTCAGTCGTGACCATCCAGCCAGAGCCCGCAGGCTCCAGGCTGAGCGCGTCGCCACGCTCCATTCGGCCGCCGCGCTGGACGAACAGGGCGGCGTAACTCTGGACCAGCGCGCCCGGATCGGAGGTCGACAGCGGCTCGGAATAGTGGATGCCGCCGATCGCCTTTTCGCCCACATGCGGCTCGAGCGCAGTCAGCGCGGCCCGGTCGAGCGTGATTGGCTTGACGCCGAACGGCTTGAGTTCTTCAGCTTCGGCATGCGCCAGCGCCTGACCGCGCGCGCTGCGATAGACCTTGATCCAACCGCTGGCGCGCAAGAGCGCTGAGGCGCCCGCGTCCTGCGCCAGCTTCAGGTGCTCGTCCGCAGCCGCCGACATGAGGGGGGCCATGACCCTGCCGGTCGCGACCTTTCGCGGTTGCGTCGAGGCCCGGAAATAGCGCCAGATCGCAGGCGCGATCGAGGGCAGCGAACCATGGCGCATGTGAGCGCGCGGATCGCGGTTTGCGGCCGCCCGCACAACCTCGCCGAGCGCGCGGGGGAACAGATAAGGGAGAACGCCTTCCGTCTGGATGATGCCGCTGTTGCCGAAGCTCGTCTCACCGGCCGCTTCAGGCAGACGATCGACAAGCGCGACAGCCCGGCCACGCGCTTGAAGCGCGAGCGCCGCCGATACGCCAACGATTCCAGCGCCAAGCACGATGACGTCGACAGTGTTCGCGGGCATGGGAGGGCGGTTTTCCTGACTGGACGCGGCGTCACGATGCTGCGGCGCGCCCTGCTCGATTCTCGACTTCCGTTCCTATAGACCCCGCCCCAAAGGAACAAACAGAAAGCATAGTCGCCAATGATCCCGCGCTATTCCCGCCCCGAGATGACCGCCGTCTGGTCGCCCGAGACGCGCTTCCGCATCTGGTTCGAAATCGAAGCCCACGCGTCAGAAGCGATGGCCGAGATTGGCGTGATCCCGAAAGCGGCGGCGAAGACGATCTGGGAGAAGGGGCGACAAGCCAAGTTCGACGTCGCTCGAATCGACGAGATCGAGAGGGTGACCAAGCACGATGTCATCGCCTTCCTGACTCATCTCGCGGAGTTCATCGGCCCTGACGCGCGTTTCGTCCATTTGGGGCTCACAAGCTCAGACGTGCTCGACACGTGCCTCGCCGTGCAACTCAGGCGCGCGAGCGACATCCTCATCGCCGACGTTGACGCGCTGCTCGCGGCGCTCAAGCGTCGCGCCTTCGAGCATAAGATGACGCCAACCGTCGGTCGGTCGCACGGAATCCACGCCGAACCCACCACCTTTGGCCTCAAGCTGGCTCTCGCATACGCAGAATTCGGCCGAGCTCGCGCCCGGCTTGTCGCGGCGCGTGAGGAGATTTCGACCTGCGCCATTTCCGGCGCGGTCGGCACTTTCGCCAACATCGATCCGAGGGTCGAAGCCTATGTGGCGGCGAAGCTCGACCTGAAACCCGAGCCGATTTCGACCCAAGTGATCCCGCGCGATCGCCACGCCGCCTTCTTTGCGACGCTAGGAGTCGTGGCGTCGTCGGTTGAGCGGCTCGCGACCGAAATCCGGCATCTGCAGCGCACTGAAGTCATGGAGGCGGAGGAATTCTTCGCTGAAGGACAGAAGGGCTCATCCGCGATGCCGCACAAGCGCAATCCGGTGCTGACGGAAAACCTCACGGGGCTAGCGCGCGTGGTGCGCTCGGCGGTGACGCCGGCGCTCGAGGATGTGGCGCTGTGGCACGAACGCGACATATCGCATTCGTCGGTCGAACGCATGATTGGTCCCGACGCGACGATCACACTCGATTTTGCGCTGGCGCGGCTCGCCGGAGTGATCGACAAGCTTGTGGTCTATCCGGAGGCCATGCAGAAAAACCTCGACCGCCTTGGGGGCCTCATCCATTCGCAGCGCGTTCTGCTGGCGCTGACTGAGCAGGGTGTGGCGCGTGACGACGCTTATGCGATCGTCCAGCGCAACGCGATGCCCGCCTGGCGGGGCCAAGGCGAGTTTCTCGAGCTTCTCAAAGCCGACAAGGACGTCGCCAGGGCCTTGAGCGCGCGTCAGCTCGAGGCGCTGTTCGACCTTGGCTACCACCTGAAACAGGTGGATACGATCTTCGAACGGGTATTCGGGCAATGAACGAATTGGCATGCGGCGTTTAGTGCCGGCTGACAAGTTCATCCATTGAATTCAAGCGGATACCCGAGACGCCAGCGCGGCTGTCAGTTCGCTTTATCAGCGCGGACCCTCAGGAAATTGCGCTGGACTCGGCTGGCGCTGATTGCGGGATGGAGCGCGCCTGACGAGAGGGCTGAATGCGGGTCAATTGCACGGCCGCCATGACGTCGGAATTGGCGGGCGCATCCTCCGCATATTCCTGGAGGCGCAGGAGCGAGAGAAGCGGGCCGCCCTTGGCCTCATTGGAGTCGTCGAACATGAGGAACCTGAGATCAGCGACGCCGCCCGCTTCTTTCACCCACAGGGCTGAGGCGATCTGCACGGCGTCGGTAAATGACATCGTTCGCGGCTTTTCG
>DATCEJ010000048.1:0-5290 GCA_036510135.1 Roseiarcus sp.
CGACGTCCTCGAGCCGGTCGTAGCGGCCCGACGCGCCCGCGTGGCCTGCGTCCATCGCGGTGCGCAACAGAATTGGGCCCCCGCCCGTCATTGTCGCGCGCAGGCGGGCGACCCATTTGGCGGGCTCCCAATAGGTCACGCGCGGGTCGGTAAGACCCGCAAGCGCCAGGATCGCCGGATAGGCTTGAGCCCGCACGTTGTCGACCGGACTATAGGCGCGGATGGTCTCGAACGCCGCCTGGTCGTGGATCGGATCGCCCCATTCGAGCCATTCGGGCGGAGTCAGCGGCAGGCTGGCGTCAAGCATCGTCGCCAGCACGTCGACGAATGGCACGTCGGCGATGATTCCAGCGAACAGGTCCGGCGCGAGGTTGGCGATTGCGCCCATCAGCATGCCGCCGGCGCTGCCGCCCTGCGTCACGACTTGGCCCTTGCTGGTAAAGCCTTCGGCGATGAGGAAGCGGACAGCGGCGAGGAAATCGTGAAAAGTGTTCGGCTTCGTGCCGAGCTTGCCGTCCTCGTACCAATGCCAGCCTTTGTCCGTGCCGCCGCGGACATGGGCGATCGCAAACACGAAGCCACGGTCGACCAGCGAGAAGCGGTTGGTCGCGAAACTCGCCTCGGCCGCATAACCGTAGGCGCCGTAGCCGGTTATGAACAGCGGCGCTGACCCGTCGAGCTCCATGCCCCGCTTGTAAAGCAGCGACACCGGCACGCTCTCGCCATCCTCGGCACGAGCGAACACCAGCCGCGCCACATAGGCCTGCGGGTCGAAGCCGCGCGGCATCGTCTGCCGTTTTACGAGCGTTCGGCGCCGCATGACGACATCGTAGTCGTAGGTCTCCTGCGGCGTCGCCGGCGACGCGTAGCTGAAGCGAATGAGCGACGTGTCGAATTCGTAGACCGGCTCGAGCCTCAGAAAATAGGTCTCCTCATCGAAGGCAATCTCGTGCGTTTCCCCGCTTTCCAGGTCGAAGACAACGAGATGCGACCGGCTCATCTCGCGCATCAGCAGCACGAGGTGGTTCTTGAACAGCGTTGCGTCGGCGATGAAGCGTCCATCGCGCTTGGGCACGAAATCGCGCCAGTTCGCCTCCTGCGGCGCGGCGCGCGGCGCGACGACAATCTTGAAGTCGGGCGCGTCCGCATTGGTGCGGATGAAGAAACGATCGCCATGATCCATCACGTCATAGTGCAAGCCGGCGCGGCGCGGCGCGATGAGCAGGGGCGGCGCGGTCGGATGATCGAGATCGACGATCAGGGCTTCCGAAGCGTCGTGTCCATGCACGGAGATGATGGCCGCGCGGCCGAGTCGAGTGGGCTCGATGCCGATGAACCAGGCCGGGTCGGCTTCCGCGAAGATCTCGAAATCGTCGGTCTGCGCGGTTCCGAGGCGATGCAGCATCACACGGCAGGGGCGATGGCTCTCGTCCTGCTCGACGTAGAGAAACGCCTGTGAATCTTGTGTCCAGACGATGTCTCCGGTCGCCCCGACGACATTGTCGACAAGGTCCGTCTCGCGCTCCAGGTCGCGGACCGAAATTCCCAGCATCTCGGAGCCGAGGTCGTCGGAACTCCAGGCGAATTTCGAATGATCGGGTGAATGACGCGCGCCGGCGAGATGAAAAAACGCCTTTCCCTCGGCGCGCGCATCGCCGTCAATCAGCACCGTCTCCGCGCCACCTTCACGAGGCTTGCGGCAGGTGATGCGGCGTTGGCCGCCGGCACGAAAGCGCGAGTAGTAGGCCCACGGCCCGTCGACTTGCGGCGGCTCGCTGTCATCCTCTTTGAGGCGCGCGCGCATTTCGCGCTTGAGCTCCTTCTGCAAGCCGAGTGTCGGCGCCAACACCGCGTCGGCGTAATCGTTCTCAGCCTCCAGGAGAGTCCGGATGTCAGCCGGCAGCCGGCTCGGATCGCGCAGCACCTCGCGCCAATTGTCAGCCCGGATCCAGGCGTAATCGTCCACCCACGAAAGGCCGTGCGCGGAGAGCGTTACGGGCCGAACCTCGGCTTGGGGCGGCGCCAGGATCGAGGCTTGCGAGCCAGATCCGCGGGTCAATCGCTTGCTGGGCATGACGCTGGCGCGCGGGCGGCGCGTGAAAGCGCGGTGACCGCCGCAGGAACCTGCAAGGGCGCTTCGCAGAGAGCCGCCGCGCCCGCGGCGCGAAGCTCATCGGCGCCACCGTAGCCCCATAGCGCGCCAATGGTCGGGATTCCATGTCGGGCCGCGGCCAGGACGTCATGCTTGCGATCGCCCCACATGCAGCAATCGTGGGCCTCGAGCCGCTCACGCTCGAGAATGTGAGCAATCAGGTCCGCCTTGTCCTGGAAGCGGCCGCCAAGTTCGTCGCCGTAAGATCCCTCGAAGTGACGCGCAAGGTCGAAGCGGCCAAGGATCCGCTCCGCAAAGACAAGGGGTTTTGCCGTGCAAAGAAAGAGGCGCGTTCCCGCGGCGCGCAATTCGCCAAGTGTCTCCTTCACGCCGTCGTACACGAAAGCTTCGAAAAGACCGTCGGTCGAATACCGGCCGCGATAGATCCTGAGCGCCTCCTCGGGATCACCCTCGCCGTTCAGCGCCTCGGCGAAACATCCGCGCAAAGGCGGCCCGATGATCCAGTGCAATTCGGCGGCAGGGGGCGCGATTCGGCCTAACGTTTCGAGCGCAAGGCGGAAGCAGCCTATGATGCCCTCGGCCGGGTCGGTCAGCGTTCCGTCCAGATCGACCAGCAGCGCGCCTCGCCGATGGGGTTCCGCAATTAGCGCGCCAGCATTGGGCGATCGTCGGGCTGTTTGCTGCAAGCGCGCGACCCGCTAGCCGCGGATCGGCTCGTGCGCGACCGCCGCGCGCAGAAAATAGAAGAGCCCGGTCAGAGCCGAGAGAATGAGCAGGCCTTCCAACAGGCGGGTGAAAGTCTCACCAAGCTGGAACAGGCCGCCGATCGCCCAGCCTGCGGCGGCGCCGGCGCCCACAAGCTCCGTGCCCACCAGGATGGCGACGCTGAGCAGCGTCATCGTATTGGTCCAGTTGATCGGCGCGACGTCCGCCAAAGCGCGTTCTCCTTCAGATATTCGCGAAGCGGTCGCGGATATACCAACGCGGCCCGGGGCGCAAGCGTCAAGAGTTGCCGGCGACCTCCATGCCCTTCCGCCCCGCCTCGTAGGCTTTGACGTGGAGGGTGGCGATGCGCAGCAGCGAAAAGTTGTCCGGCTTCACAGCTCGGCGGAGCAGATCGCCCAGGATCTGGTCGCCTTCCACCGGCTTGCCGCCTTCAATATCACGCAGCATCGAGGCTTTCAGGGCCGAACCCGCGGCGGTTAGCGCCGTGCGCCCCCGCTCGAGCGCCGGGTCGCGCAGCGGAAAGCCCTGAGCGGCCGCGATCGAGGCGCAATCATTGAGGAGCCCGAGCGCGAGATCCGCAGCGCCAGCGGCGACGTAATCGCCAACCGACGCCCGCATGAGGCAGGTGATGCCTGCCGCCGTGGCGATGAACACCCACTTTTCCCACATTTCCTGCTGGATCTGATCGCTAAGCCGGGCATCGAATCCTGCATCGAGCAGCGCCGAGGAAATGGTCTCGATCCGTTGCGAGCGGGAGCCATCCAGCTCACCGAAGCTCAGCGCATGCCAATCATTGAGATGGACGATGGCGCCGTCGGCGCCGAGAGTCGTGGAAATGGCGCACTGGCCGCCGAGCACGCGTTCGGCGCCGAAGCGTTCGACGAGACGGTCGATGTGGCGCATGCCATTCAGAAGCGGCAGAATCGCCGTTCCCGGGCCGACCGCCTTGGCGAATGATGTTATCGCGCCCTCGAGGTCGAAGGCTTTGCAGCTCAACACCACGAGGTCGAACGGCTCGGCCAAGTTCTCTTGCAGCACTATCGGCGGCGAAGCACGGTGAAAGTCGCCGACGGGGCTGCGAATTGTCAGCCCATGCTTTGCGAGCTCCGCGGCGCGACGTGGACGGACGAGAAACGTTACGTCGCGACCCGCTTGTAACAAACGTCCACCGAAATAGCCGCCGACTGCGCCCGCTCCAACAACAAGAATTTTCATGTCACCCAAGTCCTATCAAGAAAGAGAGAGGCCGCCGATCGGCTGCCCCTTAAGCGAACTACGGGACGGCCGAGACCAGAATGAACGCAGCGAATATAACAAGATGCACGGCGCCCTGCAGCACGGTCGTGCGCCCGGTGCCGAGGGTCAGCGCCGAGATATAGAGGGTCAGAATGAGCAGCGTCATATCGGTTGGCGAAACGCCCAGCGCGATTTGACGGCTGAGCACGATCGAGACCAGCGCCACCGTCGGAATTGTCAGGCCAATGCTGGCGATGGCCGAGCCGAGCGCCAGATTGATGCTGTTCTGGAGACGATTGCGAAGCGCAGACTTTATCGCGGCGAGCCCTTCGGGCATGAGCACGATGAGCGCGATGACGACGCCGACGAAAGCTTTCGGCAGCCCAGCGGCGCCGATCGCCACGCCGACCGGATAGGACAGCGTCTTGGCCAAAAGGACGACTCCGGCAAGCGAAACGACCAGCAGGGCGAGGCTCAAAAGCGTGATCAGGAGGCCGGGAGCGTTGTCCAATGCATCGCCAGAATCGTCGTCGCCTGGAGCATCGAGGAAATAGTCTCGATGCTTGACGGTTTGCACGAACACGAACACGCACCAGAGGACCAGCGACATCAGGCCGATCCCTTCCAATTGCAGAATGGAATAGGACGGACCGGAAGCGGCCACGGCGAAATTGGGCAGGATCAGCGCCAGCGTCGCCAAAGTCCCCAGCACGGCGAGCGCGGAGGCCGCGCCCTGAAGCTGGAAGGTCTGCTCGAAGTGCTTGCCTGCTCCAAGGACGAGGCAGAGTCCGACGACCCCATTGAGAACGATCATCACCGCCGCGAACACGGTGTCCCGGGCGACGCGCTCGCTGCCCTCGGCCCCGGCAAGCATGATCGAGACAATGAGCCCGGCTTCGATCACCGTCACCGCGACGGCGAGAAGGATCGAGCCAAAGGGCTCGCCAAGCTTGAGCGCGAGCACTTCGGCGTGATGGGCGGCGGCGAACACCGTGGCGCCCAAGAATAGACCGGCGAGAGCCAGCACGTACGGATCGTCGGAAGGGACGATATGGAACAACTTCAGCGCCACAAGAGCGCTCGCCAGCAGGGGTACAGCCCAGGCCCAGGCCGGAATGGAGGCATGGTGCGGCGACGACATCGATCCATTCCGTTTTGGGAAAGTTGGACTGTGCAAGAGAATGGCGTCGCACGCAATTCGGGCGCGCGCTCGTT
>DATCEJ010000049.1:0-6840 GCA_036510135.1 Roseiarcus sp.
ATCCAGACTGGAACGAACGACCGCAAGTCTGGTGGGGGAGGTAGGACTCGAACCTACGAAGGCTTAGCCAGCGGATTTACAGTCCGCCCCCTTTGCCACTCGGGACACTCCCCCATGCCGCGGGACCCAAGTCTCGCGGACGAAAACGCCCCGGGCTGGCCGAGGCGGGTTGCGGCGAGGCTTATGTTGCCTGAGCGCATAGCCTGTCAACTGGAATTATCCCATCGATCGGACGGCGCGACGGCGGCGCCTCTATGCTTCGAGGAGCCGCGCTAAGGGTCGGCGCATCCGATTCAAGGAGTCTTTTCCGCGAGTGGACTTGTAGCCAACCACCTGTTTACGGCGCTCGGCCACGCCGGATGCCCAGTGCGCGCCGACCAGGGCCAAGTTCCGAACGCGATGCCCTCGCCGATCAGTACGGCGCGCCGTCCTTGTGCGCCATCATCCGTTTGCCATCGACAGTCACCACGGCGAGGTCGTCGTCCGGGTAGTCCACCGCGTCGCCCGCGGTGCGATCGCCGATTTCGAGGTAGACGACATCCGCGCCGGTTTCGTTGACGAGGCAATGAGCGTCGCCGCTTCCCGCCTTGAAGCCGGCGCACATGCCGGGGTGAAGAGCGGTCCGACCGGCGTCGGTGACCAGGGTCGGGCGCCCTTCAAGGATGTGGACGAACTCGTCCTGCTTCGTGTGGGCGTGGCGCAGAGCCGAGGCGCCGCCAGGCGCAAGACGCGTGATGTTGACGCCAAAATTCGTCAGACCGAACAGGTCGCCGAGCGGCCGCTTGTCGCGCCCCGCCACGCGTGAGGCGAAGGGCTCGGGATAGTTGGTGCGAAACGGGCGGGGCGGCGCCTCGGCGGCGAGAAGGGCGACTGGGCGCTTGGCGTCTTCGGACATCGGGCAAACCTCAGCGCCGTGGATAGCCAGTCCGCGCCCGCGTGTCATCGCGTCCGCCCTAGCGGATCGCGCCCTCGATCGCTAAATGAAGCGCCTGAACAGGAGGGCTGGCCCGTGGAAGGGTTCCTTATTCGAGCCGTGGTGGTCGCGATCGGCCTCTGGCTCGCGTCAAAGATGGGCCTGGTCGCCTTCAATTCGACCGGGACACTGATCGCCGCAGCGCTTCTGCTTGGCGTCGTCAACGCGTTCGTGCGGCCGATCATCATCATCCTTACGTTTCCCATCACCCTTCTGACGCTGGGGCTATTCCTGCTCGTGATCAATGCGCTCATGATCATGCTCGTCGCCTGGTTCTTGCCGGGCTTCCTGGTCGCCGGCTTCTGGTCCGCGATTTTCGCCGCGATTGTCGTGAGCCTCACAAGCTGGATCGTGTCAGGCTGGATCGGCCCGCGAGGCCGGGTCGAAGTCATGACAATGCGCGATTCCGACGGGCGCGGGCGCTGGTGAGCGCGTATTCGGCGCGCCTTCGTTAGCGCACGGGGCTCATCCCTCACCTCAGTTTCGCCGCCGCCACATCCCCGTCCGTCACGTAGCGATTGACGCGGGCGACGAGCGTTTCCCCGGCGCGCCGCCACACCACATCGCCGATCGCGCCGCTCCTGTTGAGCTCGGCAATGATGAAATCGCGCTCGGCGTTGACGTCGTTGTCGGTCGCGTGGGTGAACTGGAAGGTGAACCTGGTGAAAGAGAGCCCCGTGTCCCGCGTTCCAGCCCCGACCCAAAGCGCGGGTTCGTCAATGGGCGGCCGATCGGCGTTCAGCCAGAATTCCGGAGTGTTCAATGGCTCGTCATCCCGCTCAGGGCTCAGCGCCCAGAAGCGGACATGATGGCGCTGTCTCGGGCTATCGTCGATCGCCTTCTGAAAGCCCACGTCTTGGGCGCGCCCGAACAGAATAAGGGTGCTGAACGGCGCGGCCGGATAGGGCCGGTTGAACACGAAGGCGACGACCATCCGCCACGAACTGGTCAGATTGAGCGGCGCCGCCTCCGTCCAGCCCGCGGCGAGAAAGGCGGCGCGAAGCTTGCTGAACTCGCCGATGAGAACGAGGTTGACCGGATCTCCCGGAAACCCATCGCCGGTGAGGGTGAAGCTCGGCACGCTCTTGCGTTGCAGGATTTTCAGGCTCATCCGCACGATGCGCGGCAGGAGCACGTAAGCCGCGAGCGCGTAGACCAGACTCAGCGCCAGAATTGTCGGCAGCCTTGAGTCGGTGAGTTGGAAAACGAAGACGATCAGCCAGACGCTGAACGCGCCCAAGGCGAATACAGCCAGGCGTCGATAAATGAGCGCCAGGAGCCTCACGTCCTACCCCAACCCGGTCCGCGCGGTTCGATTCGCGCCTGCAATCAACCTGCCCGCGCCCAAGGGCTGCGGCAAGGGCGCCGATGTCAGCGCGACAAGTCCTCGGCCAGGCGCTCGAGGAATTCCAGACAGGCGACGAGCTGCGCCTCGTCCACGAATTCATCGGCTTTATGCGCCATGTCGATCGAGCCCGGCCCGCAGACGATGGTCGGCAGGCCGGCGCCCTGAAAGTGGCCGGCCTCGGTGGCGAACGACACGGCGATCGCGCTGTTGGAGCGCGTGAGCCTCAGCGCCAGCGTTTCAGCCACGGAGCCCGCGTCGGCGGCGAGCGGGGGAACGTCGACCTCGATTGTGGTCACGATCGAGGGGCCCGACACGAAGCGCATCAGCCTCGGCGTCGCGATTTCGTCGACGAACGCCTGAACCTTCGTAAGCGCCGAAGCGGTCGTGACGCCGGGCAGGCCGCGAAATTCCCAATTGAATACGCATTCGCGCGCCAGGATGTTGCGCGCCGTCCCGCCGCGGATCATGCCCACATGGAGGGTTGAGTAAGGCGGGGTGAAGCGTGGGTCGAGCGGGCCCTCCTCGTAGGCGCGCGCGAGCCGACCGATCTCGCTGACCACATCCGCCGCCGCAGCGACGGCGTTCGCGCCGAGCGCCGGCAGCGCGGAATGGGCCTCGTGTCCGGTGACCAAAGTGCGAAAAGTCGCTACGCTCTTATGCGCGTCGGCGACCCTCATCATGGTCGGCTCGCCGACGATGACTGCGGCCGGAAGTGGCTCGTCCTTGCCGAAGCGCGCGATGATGTCGCGCGAGCCGAGGCAGGTGGTCTCCTCGTCGTAGCTCAGCACGATGTGGATTGGGCGCTTGAGGCCGGCGTCCCGGAATAAAGGCGCCATCGTCAGCACGCAGGCATCGAAGCCCTTCATGTCGCAAGCGCCGCGGCCATAAAGGCGCCCAGACGCCTCGCGCAACGTAAACGGCGGGCTCGACCACGGCTGCCCCTCCACCGGCACGACATCGGTATGGCCCGACAGGACCACGCCGCCGTCCACGCGAGGCCCGATCGTGGCGAGGATCGCGGCCTTGTCGCCCGCCGCGTTCGACGCGCGGCGCGAGTCGAGGCCGTGCTCGCGCAGGTAGCCCTCAACAAAGTCGACGAGCGGCAGGTTGGAGGTGTCGCTGACGCTCTCGAAGGCGATGAGCCGCGTGAGCAGCGCCTTGGCTTCGGCGAGGCGGTCTTTACCTGGCATTGGACCGCTCGGACAAAGGCGCAGCGCCGGGCGCCGCGATGGAACCGGTGGACGGCGCGATTGGCGCCGCTAGAATGGCGATTGCATGTACGAAGCCGTGACGCATCAAGTCAAAGTCACCGTCGAGCCGACCTTCGATCCGGAGCGTTCCGATCCGGACGAACAGCGCTATTTCTGGCGCTATGCGATCGAGATCGTCAATCTCGGCGACAATCCTGTGACGCTGATGGACCGCCACTGGCGGATCACCGACGCCAATGGGCGACAGCAGGAAGTGCGCGGACCCGGCGTCATCGGCGAGCAGCCAACGATCGAGCCGGGGAAATCATTCAAATACACCTCGGGCTGCCCGCTGACCACTTCGAGCGGGCTCATGGTCGGCGCATACCGGATGGTCGATCCAGCCGGACGGAGTTTTGAGGTTTCCATCCCCGCTTTCTCGCTCGACTTTCCGGGCGGCAAGCGGGTCCTCAATTAGCGCCACGCCTTCACCCCTGGCGCGCAAGGCCTCCCGCTTTCGACGAAGCGAACATTGCCGCGATCAGCGCAACCCCGGCCAGCATGACAATTGTCGAGCGCAGACCCACGCCGGAAGCGACAGCGCCGATGACGACCGGCCCGATCAGCAGACCCGCGTAGCCCGCGGTTGCGGCGGAAGCGACGCCAACGGCCGGCGATGACCCGACCCGCCCGGCGACGCTGAAAAGCACGGGCACGACATTGGCGAGACCTGCGCCAACCAGTCCGAAGCCGATGATTCCGCCGGCAAGCCCCGGCCAGACGGCGCTGATCGCGAGCCCTGCCCCGGCAAGGAGAGCGCCAAAGCCAACCGTCGCGCGCGCTCCCACGGCGCCAACGAGTCCGTCGCCGACAATCCGGCCGGTGATCATCAGGAGCGAAAAGGCCGCGTAGGCGGCGGCGGTCGCGCCCGGGTCCACGCCCGAGCCGGCGAGATAGGTTCCGCTCCAGTCGCCGACCGAGCCTTCGGTCGCCATCAACACGAAAGCGAGCGCCGCCAGCGGCAAGAGGCGCCGGCTGGGCGCGACGAATCCCGAGCCGCCGAAACCATGGCTCTCACGCATCAGAAACGGAATCGCGATGGCGACCAGCAGCGACGAGAGCAAAGCGGGCCCCAGGAGACCCAACGCCGTTCCTTTTACCCCAAGCCAACCACCCAACAATGCGCCCGCCGCGCCCCCTGAACTGAACGCGGCGTGAAACGAGGACATGAGCGGCCTCCCTGAGCGTTGTTCGACGTCGCTCGCGTTGGCGTTCATGGCGACGTCCATGACGCCGCTCGTCATTCCCGCGAGGAACGCGGTCGCGGACAACACCCCAAGAGACGGGGCAAAACCGATCGCCGCGATCGCCGCGGCGAAGGCGAAACCAGCGACGATCGACGCCAGCCCGCTACGCAGATGATGGGCGAGCAGACCCGTGAGCGGCATCGCCACGATCCCGCCAGCGGCGAAAGCCAGAAGCGCGACGCTGAGCCCTGCGTCGGAAAGTGCGAGGTCCGCCTTGACCCGTGGGATCGCCGCCGCCCATGAGCCAATTCCAAGACCATTCGCCAGGAAGACGCTGAGCGTCCCCAGGCGCAAGGGCCAAGGCGGCGCGATATTTCTGTTGTCGGCAAGCTCGAGACGCGCTTCGGTCATTTCGTTTGTCCGGCTTGCAACAGAGAACGGCGAAATTGGCGAGCGCCCGCAGTTAACCCGCTTCAGGAGGCGCTGCGCGAAGAACATTCATTCCACGCTCGGCGAATGCGCGTGCGACAGATTCTGGCGCGTCCGCTTCGAGAATCACGCAATCAAGGCTTTCGGCCCGGCCGAGCGCAAACGGGGCGCCGGTTTCAAGCTTTTCGTTAAGGACCGCGGCGACGACGCAGCCGGAGTTGCGCAGAAGCGCCCGTTTGATCTCGGCGTCGTCCGGATCGAACGCGGCGATTCCCTCGAGGGGATCGAGCGCGCAGACGCCGAGAAAGGCAAGCTCAGGACGCAACGCCTCGACGTCGGCCAAAGTCCGGCCTCCAACAGCCGCGCCGGTCTCGCGGCTGACGCGACCTCCAATCAGCCAGAGCGTGATCTCGCGCTTCGCCAGCAAGGCCGCGGCGAGCGCCGGATCGTGGGTCGCCACCGTGAGCCTGAGATCGTCGGGAAAAGCCTTCACCGCCGCGAGGTTCGTCGAGCCCGAGTCCATGTAGAGCAACGAGTCCGGAGTGATAAGGCCGGCTAATGCCTGGCCCAGCGCCGCCTTGCGATCGGTCGCCTCGCCGGCGCGGATTTGAGCCGAGCGCGAAGCCGGCGAGATTGGCAGCGCGCCGCCGTAGACACGGCGGCAGAGGCCGCGCCCTGCGAGATCGCGAAGATCGCGGCGGATCGTGTCCTCCGAAGTGGCGAAGACCTCGGCGAGCGCAGCCGCGAGGACGCGCCCGTCGCGGCCGAGTCGCTCGAGGATCTGTTGCTGTCTCTCGGCGGCGAGAATCGACATGATCACGGATGATTAAGATAAGTCTGCGACCACATCATGCACAAACATGCATAATTAGTCAATTCAGCGCAAATGCGCCCGGCCACCGCTTACTCCTGACACTGACCGACCTCGGTCCCGCCACCGGCTTCTTAAGATGATCGGGGATCGTGCAATTGCTTGGTGAAAACAGAATTCCGTGTTATATAATTCTACTCGTCAGATTGGAATGCGTGGCGCTGGGTCGAAAGGACAGGGAATGGCGTGCAGCGGGCCTGCGTCCTTAGGGACATGTCACGCACGGGGAAAGCCGGAAGTTTTTTTATTTGAATCGGCTGTAACCCATTGAAAAGTCCCGATCCGAAAAAATAAACGCTAGTAAACGCTAGCGTTTTTACTAACGTTTACTAGCGTTTAATGACGTTTAAGCGCGTTTATTGGCGCCGGAAGGCAGTCCTGAAACGCCAAGGGCGGCCCATGAGGCCGCCCTTGATCGTCGTTGAGAACGCGAGGAATCAGTACGAGTAATACATGTCGAATTCGACGGGGTGCGGCGCCATTTCGAAGCGCATCACCTCGGTCATCTTGAGCTCGATATAGCTGTCGACGAAGTCGTCGTTGAACACGTCGCCCGCCTTGAGGAAGGCGCGGTCCTTGTCGAGGTTCATCAGCGCTTCGCGCAACGACCCGCAGACGGTCGGGATCTTCTTCAGTTCCTTCGGCGGCAGGTCGTAGAGATCCTTGTCCATCGCCGAACCCGGATCAATCTTGTTGAGGATGCCGTCGAGGCCGGCCATCAGCATCGCCGAGAAGGCGAGATAGGGATTGGCCATCGGATCGGGGAAGCGAACCTCGACGCG
>DATCEJ010000050.1:0-5184 GCA_036510135.1 Roseiarcus sp.
GAGCCGGTGTACCAGGACCAGCCCCCTCGGCCGCCGTGTCCCCAGCCGTCATAGATATCAGCCGGCTGCTGAGTCGGAATGAGCCCGTAGACCGCGAGCTGTTCAGGGTCGGTCTTTTTCAGTGGCGAGATCTTTTCGTAAATCTCGAAGGCGCGCGCGCTGAGGCGTGCGGCCAAGTCGCGGTCGCCCCTGGCGCGCGCCGACGTAGCAAGGCGCACGAAGCCGTCGACAATCCAGGTCGCGCCGTGGCTGTACTGGCCGCCGTTCTCACGAACGCCAGGAGGGTAATCCGCAATGCGCCCGGGATAGGGCTGCGAATGCTCGTAGAACGGCGATTCGAGCAGCAGCACCCGGTTTCCGCGCTCGATCCCCTTCAGGCCGCCCTCGATCGCGGCAAGCGCGCGCTCGTCATCGCAGGCGCCGGAATAGGCTGCCCAGCCGTTGGCCATGGCGTTGCGCTCGCCGACCTCCTGTCCGTCGTCGGCGAAGTCGAGCGCGTAATGGTCACCCATCCAGCCAACTTCGAGCGCCTTCCGCTGCGCGGCGAACTCCTGCTCGCAGCGCGTCGCGAAAGCTTCGTCGCCCTTGATTCGCGCCAGATCGACGAAGCCGTCGAGCACGTTGGCGAGAAAGAAGCCCATCCAGACGCTGGTTCCGATTTCGCGCCGACCGAGCGCGTCGATGCCGTCGTTCCAATCGCCGGCGCGCAGCAAAGGCAGCCCGTTCGCGCCGATGTGCTCGAGCGTGAAGGCGATGGCCAGGCGCGCGTGCTCGTAAACGGTCGCGCGCTCGCGCGACACGCGCGGGATCACGATCCAGGTGTCCTCATGCGCCGGCACGGCGTCGCCCTCGAGGAACGGCGTCACCTCATCGAGCACCGTTCGATCGCCGCTCTCGCGGACGTAGCGCGCCAGCACGTAGGGCAGCCACAGGTGCGGGTCGCTCGCCTTGGTCCGCTGGCCAAGACCGGTGCCCCCGCCGGGAGCGCGATGCCACCACTTGAGCACATCGCCTTCGCGGAACTGCTGGCTCGCGTGCAGCACGATCTGCGCCCGGGTGAGGCGAGGCTCGAGCAGCGTCAGCGCCAGCACGTCCTGCAACTGATCGCGATAACCCGTCGCTCCGCCGAGCTGATTCGGGCCCACGCGACCGAACAGCCGCGAAGCGTAGAGCTGGTAGGGAAGCCAGGTGTTGACCAGCCGGTCGAAGTCAGGCCGGTTCGTGCGGACTTCTACCTTGCCCAGCCGCTTGGCCCAGGATGTGCGCGTCGCCGCAAGTTCGTCCCGAGCGCTGGCGACTCCGATGCGCGCCGCGGCGGCGAGCGCTTCCTCCCGGGTCGGCGCCTGGCCGAAGGTGATCACAATCTTTGTTTCGCCTCCGGGCGGCAGGACGATTTCACTGCAGAAGGCGGCCACGCGGCGCCCGTCGTCGCGCACGGAGCCGTCGCTTGCGCCGGTCTCGACCATCGCGGGGGTCAGAACATTGCGTCCCGGTCCGCCGAAGAATCGCGCGCGGATGGTCTCGGTCGACGGCGCCTCGAGGGTGGTCGCGGCGAAAGCGAACCCGCGAACGAAATCGTTGTGAGGGTTGTTGAAGAGAAGAGTCGACCCAACGCTCTCGTCGAGAATCTTGTCGACGCTGGCATTGGGACTGTCCTCGAGCGCGAGATCGAAGAATGGCGCGATGCGCAGGCGCCTTGGACCCGTCCCGCGATTGCGCAATGTGAGGAGACGCATGTCGCCGGGATAGTTCGGCGGCACGAAGACGACATAGTCCGTTTCGAGATCGCCGCGCGTCATTGTGAACGTCGCGACCCCTGGCTCGTAGACCGCGTCGTGAGTGGCGTCGTCGTGCTGGAACGGCGTGAAGCTCGGCGCATCTGTTTCGCCGTTGTCGAGGTCGCGCAGGTACACGATCTGCCCTGGCTGCACGGCGGTCACGCTGTCGAAGCGAAAGGCCGAGAGCCCGTTCTGACGCGCGTTGCCGAAGGCGGAGAAAATCTCGCCGTCGTTGGAGACCATCGTCGCCATGCCGATTTCGTTCGCCATCACGTGCGCCCACGGTCGGGGCGTGCGGTGGGTCAGGCTCAGCGCCTTGCCATCATCAGAGAAGCTGAACGGCCAGCGCGAATGCAGCGCGTGCGAAGGCTCGACGGCGCGCGTTTCGTACAGGCGCTTTTGCAGCTCCGGTTCCGGAAGAGACGGGAGGCCGAGCCGCTTTGCAATCAATGCGCTCGCCCATACCGCATTGTCGGAGCGGCCGACGATGAACTCTGCTTCCGCGGTCTCGCCCTGACCGAGCGTCGCCTCGAGCGTGAAGCTCGCGGCGGGATCGAAGGGCCAGACCTTGCCTTCGTCATCGAGCTTGCGCCAGCGCCACCGCTCGCACCCGGTTGGCTTTATGAGCGAGCCTTCGCCGATAAAGCGGATGCGTGAATCCTCATAGCCGACGAGCTCCGCGCCCGCGCCCGGCTTGACGGCGAAGAACGCGGCTTCGCCACGATCGGCCCGCGCCGAGCGCAAAAGCCGGTTGCGCGCGAGAATGGCGTTGAGCGGGCGCACGAACACGGTTTCGACGTGCATGCCGGCGAAATCGAGATCCTTCGCGTAGGCGCCGGTTTCATGGCCCGCGATCTCGCAGAAGCTGGTAAGACGCAGTCGCCGGGGCCGCCCCGATTTGTTCTCGAGCCTGATGCGCCAGCTCAAGATCGCGCCCTCGGGATCGGGAGCGATCTCCATGCGCGCTTCGATCCCGTTCAGCGCGTTGACGATCGCGAGACGGTTGAAGCCTGGCTCCTCGATCCTATAGTCGCCCGCGCGCCGCGCCGGCTCAAAGCCGATCGACCAGGGCGCCTCGTCTTCCTCGCATACGTAGAAGAAATGGCCGCGCGCCTGGTAAGGATCGAGCGGTCGGCGAAAAAGGTCGATTGCGAAACCGCCGCGCTCGGCGCCCATCACGAACGCGGCGCCCCTGCCGTCGCGTTGAATCTCCAGCCCCACCGCGCCGTTGTTGAAGGCATAGCGTTCCGGCCGCCGCGCAAGTTCGAGCGGCGCGCCATCGAGCCACGGCCCCGCTGGCCCAACCTTGGCGCGCTCCCTGAGAAACGCCGCGACGGAGGCTACGGCGATCGCGGCGCCTGAGGCGCCATAGGCGAAGGCCAGCGTCTTGACCGCATCGGGCATTGGCCCGCCGCCGCGCGCAAGGGTCTCGGCGCCTGTCCATGCCTTGTCCCATTCGGGCCCGCGGGGGATGTAAAACGGAATGAGCAGCGGCGCCCAGGTGCCAAAGCGGCGGATGCCGTCAGGGATTGCGCGCGTGCGGCCATTGTGGCCGACGAATCGCGCCGCCGCTTCGTCAGCGCGGTCGCCGCCGAGGAACGACAGATTGACGAGCGTCGCGACCCTGAGCCCCATATGGTCGAACCAGATGAGGATTCTCAGCCAGTCATAGGCGAGAAGGCCGGTGAACATCGCGAGGCTGAACTGTCGGAAGTCCGCCGGACTTTGGGTTGCGTTGGCGCCGATCGCGACGCCCGTGCGGATCGCGCCGTCCTGATTGTACCAGGTCGGGTCTGGCGACTGGCGCAGGAACGAGTTGATGACCGGGGCCATCCACAAGCCCCAGCGCAACACGCGCACCCCCTGCTCCACCAGGCCCTCGACGCCTGCCGGGCTCAGAAGCGTCTTGATCGGGCGCAAGCTTCGCTTGAGCGCAGCGTCGAGCAAAACGTAGTTGATCGAGAACAGCGGCGCGGCGAGCGACCAGTTGATGACGCCCGCGACCGACTCGGTCCAGAACAGCCGGACCCCGCCCGCGACCTCGCCGAGATTGATCGAGCCATATTTGTTGAAGATCGGATAGGTGGTGAAATCGCCGAGCTTGCGGCCGTCGAGCCGGTAGTTGACGTCGGCATAGGCCCAGAACTTGTCGATCACCACATGCAGTTGCGCCGTATCGAAGTACCAGCCGAGCGCGCCAGCGACCACACCGCCGAGCACAACGCCAAGCGCATAGAGTCGCCAGCTTTGCAGCGTCTTCCGTCCGCCACGGATCACGGTTCCTGCGTCGAAGGCGAGGTCGACGCCGCCGTAACAAAGCGCGCCGATCGCAGCCATTGCGAGAAAGCGCGCGCCGCCGTCATAGGCGGCCAGATCGGCGCGATAGGCGAGCGCGAAGCCGAGCCCGACGACAAGCCCGCGCACGGGTCCTCGCGGATCGCGATAGGCGGCTCTCAGCCGGCCGAAGAAAGGCGCTGTCCCATCGGCGCTGCCCACGATCGTCTGCCCGAGCGGAAAAAGGAGCGCGCCAATGAGCGGACCAACCAGCAGCGCGCCGCCGTCGAGAATCGCCGCCGCGCCGGGGGCTTTCAGGATCAGTGCCGCTATGAGGATAAGGCCCATGAACAGCGCGCCGTAGATCGCGCCCTTGATGAAGCCAGTCCGCCAATGTTCCCAGACCACCTCGGAGCGCTGCGGGCGGCCGGCGAGCCAATCGAGAGCAACGCCGGTCAGAAGATAGACGATCGCCCATAAGCCGGCTTGAGCCAGCGCAGCGCATAAGCTTGAGAAAAAGATCGCCAGAACTGGCTGAGCGACCCATTGCGCCGCGTTGGCGAACAAAGGCGTAGCGGCCGCGACGGCGCCGCTCAACGCGAACACAGCGTGCGTGCGGATCGAGCGTGGCGGGAGGTTGACGCTGATCAGGTTGATCAGAACCAGCATCGCCTCGCCGATGAACCAAAGCGTCAACGCGCGCCCGATGACGACTTGCACTGGGAACGGCAGATTGGCGTGCGCGGTCACGGCGGCGCCGAGTTCGGCCATGTGCCAGTCGGCGCCAATCGCGAGCAAGAGGTTGAACAAGAACGGGACTGCAATCAGGCCTACCGCCTCGATAAGGCGAAGTCCGCGAAAGCCGCCGATGAGCGCGAGAATCGAACCGCCGGCATAGATGATCAGCGCGATCGCCGCGCCGGCGATGTCGAACCGGGGCACGTCCGCCCACGGGCCGGGTAATTGCCAAAAGCCGATCGAGTCGTTGCGCTGAATCGCGAAGATCGCGAAGGCTACGGCGTCGAATGCGATCAGCGCCGGGCTGAACGGGCGCTCGGCGCGCGCCCAGCGCAACAGCGCCAATGAACAGGCGCCGGCGACCGCGGCGACGATTGGCTGCATCAGCGCTATC
>DATCEJ010000051.1:0-9572 GCA_036510135.1 Roseiarcus sp.
CGTCGGGGTCGCCCGGCCGGCGCGGCCCGGTCGACAGCGTCGTATAGACCGAGGCGTCCTGGCCGGTCGCCGAGCGCGCCAGCACGCGCAGGAGCTGGGCGGCGTCCTCGAGCGTTGGCACGATTTTTTCGATCGAGGCGATGACGATGTGCGCCTCGGGCAGGATTTGCGTGAGATCCCCGTTGCCTTCGTTGGTGACGATAATCGAGGTTCCGGTCTCGGCGACGAGGAAGTTGGCGCCCGTTATGCCGACGTCGGCGGCCAGGAACTTGGCCCGCAGCACCTGGCGCGCCTCGGCCAGCAATTGCTCGGGCTCGGCAAGACTGCGCTCCGGCAGGAGATCGCCATGCGCCTTGCGGAATTCCTGCTCGATGTCTTTTGCCGTGAGATGGATCGCCGGCGCGATGATGTGGGAAGGGGCTTCGCCACGCAGCTGAATGATGTACTCGCCGAGGTCAGTCTCGATCGGCTCGATGGCAGCCCCCTCGAGGGCATGGTTGAGGGCGATCTCCTCGGCGATCATCGACTTGCCCTTGGTGACGCTCTTCGCGCCCAGGGACTTGCAGAGGTCGATGATGATCTTGCGCGCCTCCTCGGCGTCCTGCGCGTAGTGGACTTCGCCCCCGCTCGCGCGGACCTTCTGTTCGTAGGCCTCAAGGTAGAGGTCGAGATGGGCGAGCGTGTGATCCTTGATCGCCTTGGCGCTGTCGCGCAGCGCCTCGAACTCGGGCAATCTCGCGGCCGCGGCTGCGCGGCGCCCAACGAAATTGCGCGAGAACGCCATCGCGCCCTGCAATCGGGCGTCGGTCAGCGCCTCGTGCGCGTTGTCCTTGAATTTGGCCGAAGTCGCGACCCCACTCATCGGGCGGCCTCCGGCTTGCCTTCGCCGATCGCCGGCCCGTCCGCCATTCCCGCGAGGATTTCCGCGATGTGACGCGCCTTGATCGGCGATCCATCGCGCTGAAGCTTGCCCGCCATGTTCATGAGACACCCGAGGTCGCCCGCGAGCACCGTATCGGGTTCGGCGCTGCGGATGTCGTCGGCTTTGCGCGCCACGATCGCGTTCGAGAGTTCGCCGTATTTGGTCGCGAACAACCCGCCAAAGCCGCAACAGACCTCCGCATCGGTCAGTTCGACCAGCTTCAGGCCCTCGACCCCGGCCAGAAGCCGGCGCGGCTGCGACTTGACGCCAAGCTCGCGCAGGCCCGCACACGAATCGTGGTAGGCGACGGTTCCCTCATAGCGCGCCGCGACCTTCTTGACGCCCATGACGTCGACCAGGAAGCTGATCAGTTCGTGCGTTTTTGCGGCGAAAAGCTCGGCCCGCTGCGCGAGCTCCGGTTCGCCCGCGAACAGTTCGGGATAATGCTTGATCAGCATGCCCCCGCATGAGCCGCTTGGCGCAACGACGTAGTCGCAGTCCTCGAACGCGTCGATCGCCTGTCGCGCCAGTATTTTCGCGCTTCCGCGGTCGCCGGCATTGTACGCCGGCTGACCGCAGCAGGTCTGACTTGGCACCACCACCCTGCAGCCGGCGTCCTCGAGCAATTTGACCGCCGCAAATCCGACGCTCGGCCGGATGATGTCGACGAGGCAGGTGACGAACAGTCCGACGCGAGGCTGCGATTTCGGGCCCGGGGGGGGCGCCCTCATATCCATTTGGTCATCGATCCTTGGCCCAAGGGGAGCGCCCATGCTCTTGTCGCTCGGGCTTTGCCTCCTTAAGCTCGCATAATGGCCACGGATATCGCAACCCGCGTCTATAATCACGCGTTTCGCATCGATCCCGCGGTGCGGACGCTGCTCGACACCGATTTCTACAAGCTTTTGATGCTCCAGATGATCTGGAAGATGCATCCGAAGCGCCAGGTCACTTTCCAGCTCATCAATCGGACGACGTCGGTCAGGCTCGCGGATATCGTGGACGAGCGCGAGCTGATCGACCAGCTGGATCACGCACGCAGCCTGCGGCTCGCCAAGAACGAACTGATCTGGCTCGCGGGCAACACTTTCTACGGCACGCGCCATATTTTCGAGCCTGAGTTCATGGAGTGGCTGGCGACGTTCCAGCTCCCCGAATACGAACTGACCAAGCGCGACGGGCAATACGAGCTGCGCTTCGCCGGGCCCTGGACGGGCACGACGATGTGGGAGATTCCCGCTCTCGCCATCATCAGCGAATTGAGGGCGCGCGCCGCGATGCGCGGCATGAGCCGGTTCGATCTCGACGTGCTCTACGCCCGCGCCAAGGCGAAGCTGTGGTCGAAAGTGGAGCGGCTGCGCATCCTCGAGCGTGAGGAAGGGCCGGCGAAGCTGACGGATTTCGGCACCCGGCGGCGCCACAGCTTTCTGTGGCATCGCTGGTGTGTCGAGGCGATGCAGGAGGGTCTTGGCGCCAGTTTCATCGGCACCTCCAACGTCAAGCATGCATTGGACACCGGGCTTGAGGCGATCGGCACCAACGCCCACGAATTGCCGATGGTCTATGCGGCCGTCGCCGAGGACGACGAGGCGTTGCTCGAGGCGCCGTACCGGGTGCTGAAGGACTGGGCGAAGATGTACGGAGGCAACCTGCTGGTCGTCTTGCCGGACTGCTTCGGCACGACGGCGTTCCTCAAGAATGCGCCGGATTGGGTGGCGGACTGGAAGGGCGCGCGACCCGATTCGAAACAGCCGATCGCGGCGGCGAGGGAGCTGATCGACTGGTGGAAGGAACGCGGTCGCGATCCGCGGGAGAAGCTTGTCGTGCTCTCCGACGCGATGGACGTCGATTCGATCGAGGAGGCCGTGCGGGCGCTCCGAGGGCAGGTCAACGTGTCGTTCGGCTGGGGCACCAACCTGACCAACGACTTCGTTGGTTGCGCCCCGGCCGGCGTGGACGGTCAACTGAATGCGATCTCGCTGGTCTGCAAGGTCGTGGAGGCGGATGGACGGCCGGCGGTCAAACTCTCCGACAATCCGAACAAGGTGATGGGCCGGCCGGACGAGGTCGAGCGCTATCGCCGTCTATTCGGATTGGCCGGAATGAGGGCTGCGCCGGTGATGGTCTAGGGAATCCATCGATTCGCGCTAGCCGCGTCTGCCTGCACGCGGCGCGGATGAAGCTGTTTGCCGCTTTCGTCCGATCGGCTATCATTCGATCCCATGGGCGAACAATTTCCAAAGCTTGACGCGAAGCTCCGCGAATTCATTGGCCAGCAGCGGGTGTTTTTCACGGCGTCAGCGGCGCCGAACGCGCGGGTGAACATCTCGCCCCGCGGAATCGAGGCCTTCGCCGTTCTCGACGACAAGACCGTCGTCTATCTGGACAGGACCGGCAGCGGCAACGAAACGGCCGCTCATCTTAAGGCGGACGGCCGGCTCACCATCATGTTCTGCGCTTTCGAAGATTCAGCTAAAATCCTGAGGCTTTACGGCCGCGGCGAAGTCCTGCGACGCGGAAGCGAGGCATACGACGACCTCCTGACAAGCACGTTCGCCGGAGAGGAGCCGATCGGCGCGCGGCAGATGATTCGGCTTCACATCGACCTTGTGAAGACCTCTTGCGGCTGGGGAATACCGGTCTATACGTACCGCCGGAGCCGTCCCTCGCTCGACAATTGGGCGCGTTTCCAGGGTGAAGACGGGCTCGAGGCGTACCGGCGCAAGGAAAACATGGTCAGTATCGACGGTCTGCCGACCGGGTGGCTTGACGAAGCGTAGGACGGCTCCCGAGGAGATCGTCGTTTTCGGGTGGGCGCTGGCCTCCCGAACGGCTAGATCATCGTCATCGGCTCCGCCAATCTCAGCCGCCGAGAGGATTGTACGGACGACATGCTCGATATTCCCAGCGCTCCGCCCGCCAGCGCGGATTACGCCACCGTCAAGCGCGCGATCGAGTTCATTTCCAAGCGCTATCGCGATCAGCCTTCGGTCGAGGCGATTGCCGCCCATGTCGGCCTCTCGGCTTCGCACTTCCAGCATGTGTTCAAGCGCTGGGCGGGCTTGACGCCGAAAGCGTTTCTGCAGGCCGTCACCATCGAGCGGGCGCGGGAACTCCTGCGCGATTCCGCGAGCGTGCTTGACGCGGCCTACGACGTCGGTCTGTCCGGCCCGAGCCGGCTGCATGACCTGTTCGTCGCTCATGAGGCGCTGACCCCCGGCGACTACCGTCGTGACGATCTGACGCTTGCTTACGGCTTCCACTCTTCGCCTTTCGGCGAGGCGATCGTGGTCGCGGCGCCGCGCGGCATGGCGGGGCTTGGTTTTGTCGACGAGGGAAACCGCGAAGCCGCGCTCGCCGACATGGCGCGGCGCTGGCCCCGCGCCCGGCTCATTGAGGACGAGAGCTTGACGGCCCCTTATGCAAGCCGCGCCTTCGATCCCGCCCTCTGGCGCTCCGACGCGCCTTTGCGGGTCGTTCTGATCGGCACGGATTTCGAGCTTCGGGTCTGGGAGACGCTGCTCAGCGTGCCGATGGGCCGCGCGACCACCTATTCGGACATCGCCTGCAAGATTGGCAAACCGACAGCCGCGCGCGCCGTCGGCGCCGCGGTCGGCAAAAATCCGATCTCGTTCGTTGTGCCCTGCCACCGCGTGCTGGGGCGCTCGGGAGCGCTCACCGGCTACCATTGGGGGCTCGCGCGCAAGCAGGCCATCATCGGCTGGGAGGCGGGGCGGGTCGGGGGCGACGCGTGAAGGCGCTACTTCTGGCAGGCGCCCCGAGCACCTCATCCGTCCCTGCGCAAGCAGGGCCTCGAAGGATGCTCCCGTGGCCGGAGTTCGAGCGAACTCACGCGTCCTTCGAGACGTCCGCAATGCGGGCCCCTCAGGATGAGATTGGCGGCGTCGCGGCCTACTTCCGCAGCGCCTGAACGGGGGGCGCCGGCTTCGTCTCCGGCTCGAATCTCGACGGAACCCCCGCCGGCGGGGGGGCGGTATAGGCGATGCGCAGGCCCGCCTCCCGCATCCGGCGCAAAACCTCGAAATTGATGTCGCTTCGAGTCCGCTCCGCCTGCTCGATGTCATCGACGAAGCAGATCAGATTGAACTTGAGCGACCAATCGCCGAACTCGGCGAACAGCACCGAAGGCGAGGGAATAGAAAGCACCTGGTCCTGGGCCTTGGCCGCGGCGATCATGAGGTCGCGCACTTGATCGACGTCGCTTTCGTAAGTGACGTTGACCGAAATTATAATCCGTCCGACGCGATCGTTGTGGACCCAGTTCTTGACGACGCCGCTGACGAAGTTGGAATTGGGAACGATCAAACTGCCGCGGTCGAAGGTCTCGATCTCGGTCGCGCGGGCGTTGATCGCGCGAACGATCCCCTGATCGGACCCCACCACCACCAGGTCGCCGACGCGGATGCTGCGCTCCCATAAAAGAATGAGGCCGGAGACGAAATTGTTGGCGATTGTCTGCAGTCCGAAGCCGATACCGACCGACAAGCCGCCGGCGATCAGCGCGAGTTTCTGCACGTCGAGGCCGATTTCGGCCCCCGCCAGCAGCGCGGCGACGATGATTCCGATATAGCCGACAATCGTCCGGACCGAGTTTCTGACGCCGGCGTCCAGACGCGTCTGCGGCAGGAATCGCGAGCCGAGCCAGTTCTGGATCAACCGGGTTAGAAAAATCGCGACGGCGAACACGATCGCGGCGCCGATCATCGACGACAACGACAGGGTGACGCCGCCAAGCGAAAAGCCGAAATAGGCCGAGCGCAGCGAGCCGAACATGTCCTGCGACTGCACGCCCCAGGGCCTCAGCACCGCCGCTACGGCAACCACAAGCACCACCACACGGGCGACGCCTTGCAGGATGACGGCGATTTGCGCGAGCACGTTGCGGCGCAGTCCCGCCATCGCCATCAAACGCGCGCCGATTGGCCCATCCGGCTTTAGGACGGCCTCCGTTCCGTCCTGGGCGATAATGTCGGCAATGAAGAGCCCACTGCCGAGAATGCTGAGGTAGACTGCCTGATAGAGCAGGAAAGTAGCGAAGGCGACGTAGCCGATCAGCGCGGCGACAAAAATCGCCAAAGCGGCGGCCCAGCCGAGCGTTCTCAAGGGAGTCCAGACATCGCTCTGCGGTGATCCTGGCGCGCCGCTCCGCTGCGATCCGAGCCGGCGCATCGCATGGGCGATCGCGATTGCAGCCGCGAGCGCGCCCACGCCGCGCGCCGCGACCGCGATGTTGAACGAGGCCGCGGCGTCGGCCACAGGCTCGACCAACCGCTCGAGAGCCCAGATCGCCGCAAGCGTCATCGCGAGGCAATAGAGGATTCCGGCCGCCCGATCGCTGACCGGAACGAGCCTCCAGGCGGCGCGCCCAGGCGCGAGCATGCCGCGGCCAAGCGCGTTGACGGCGATCAGCACGCGCGCCGCCTCGAACACGGCGTCGATGATCCCCTGCATGCTTGGATCGGAGAGGTCGAAGGAATCGAGCGCGCCGGCAAGCACGCCGAGGCCGGCGATCGGCAGCACGGCGAAGATCACAAATGTCCAGGCGGCGGCGAGCGCCCGGCGCAATCGGCTTGGCTTGGCTTCGCCCCGATCCCGATAGACAAATCGACGCGCGATCCAGCCAAGCGGCGCGGCGGCCAGCGCAAGCGCGATCACGATCGCGGCCATGCCGATCTTGGCAAACATCGGCCGTTCGCCGATGGCGCCGAGCCAGTTGTCGGTAAGACTACGGACCACCGCGGCGTCTACCGGCAGCTCCCGTCCGACAGCGCTCCACAGCTGCGGATTGAGAACGCTGAACGAGCGAGCGAACGTTCGCTCAGCGAACAATTGACGCCGCGCCGCGCTGATGCGCGTGCTGAGGTCGTTGGCTTCCAGCACCATGGCCCGCGCCGCGCGCAAGTTTGCGTCGAGCCTGTCGTGCCTCTGCTTCTCTTTCTCGAGATCCTTGGCGGCGACGTCCGTCGTGGGCGCAGGTTGGCCCGATTTGGGCGTGAGCTCGTCGAGGCGCTTCGTCGAGTCGGCGAGGCGAGGGGTCAGCTCGGCGATCGCTCCCTGCAACGCGAGCGAGAGCGCATCGCTCTGGGCGCGCAGGGCCTGCAAGCCCGAATCGTCGATGTTTTTGTCCCGAAACGCTGTCTCAGTCGCGGTCAGCGTCGCCCGCGTCTGGTCGAGGTTGAGCCGATGGGTTTCCTGCGCGGCCGCGCGCCCGAGCGCCGTGAGGATCAAGGCGAGAACAATCCAGCGCAACAGGCGCAATGCGGATGCAGGCTTCATACCAGGCTAGATGGCCCCAAGTTGATTCGGCGGCGCTCCCTTTGTCATCCGACCATGGCGGCCCTGCGGCGGCAACCGGACGCTGACGGAGCGTTCACCTTGGGGCAAGGTTAGGGGCTGCGCCCAGGCCATGGCTTTGTTAAAGGGACGAAAGACCCATGAGGGCCATCTGGTGACCCAAACGATTCTCGGCGATTCCGCGAGCCAGGCGTCGCGAAGCGGCGACCTCGCCGGCCAAGCGCCGGGCGGCGCTGGCGAACGTGCGCTCGATTGTCTGCTTGCGGCCGGTTTCGAGCGTACCGAGCCGCCGATCCTGCATGCCGCAGCGATCTTTCTCGACATGTCGGGCGAGGAGGTCCGCCGCCGCCTGTTCCTCACCGCCGACGCGGCGGGCGAAGAGCTGTGCCTGAGGCCCGAATATACGATCCCCGTCTGCCGCGCCTATCTCGGTTCGGATAAGGCCGGCAAAATCGCGGAATATTCCTATCTCGGCCCGGTTTTCCGCGCGCGCGCCGGCCAAGTTGGCGAGCAGAGGCAGAGCGGACTCGAAAGTTTTGGGCGCCAGGACGCCGAAGCGGCTGACGCGGAAGTCTTCTCGCTCGCCATGGAGGCGGCGACGGCAGCCGGGGGCGGATCGCTCGTGGCGCGGCTCGGCGACGCTGGCCTGTTCGACGCCATGCTGGATGCGCTGAAAATTTCGGAGCCGTGGCGGCGGCGGCTGCGCCGTGGCGTCGCCCGCGGGCGGAGCCTCGAGGCCATTTTCGCCCAGCCCAGTCAGAGCGCGCTCGCTCAGCCTGGGGTGCTGGCGGCGCTGGAGAGCGCCGACCACGCCGGCGCCAAGGCGCTGGTCGAGGACCTGCTCGCGATCGCCGGCATCGACGCGGTCGGCGGACGCAGCGCGAGCGAGATTGCCGACCGCTTTCTGGAACAGGCCTCGCTGCGGTCGGGTCCGCCGATCGAGCCGGAGAAGCGGACGGTGCTGGACGCATTTTTGGCGATTTCCGGCGATCCCGATCAGGCGGCGGTCGAGCTTCGGCGCTTGACCCAGTCCGCCGGCCTGGACTTAAGCGCCGCGCTCGACGCGTTCGAGCGCCGCAACGGCTTCATCGCCGCGCGTGGCGTGGCGATCGAGGCGACCCGGTTCAGCGCCGCCTTCGTGCGCGATTTCGACTATTACACCGGCTTCGTGTTCGAAGCCCACAATCCCCATGTCTCGGGCGCGAAGACCGCGCTCGCCGGCGGGCGTTACGACGGGCTCGCGCGGCGCCTCGGCGCGAACGAGGACATTCCCGCCGTCGGCGCGGCGATCAATCTCGACCGGCTCATGAACGGGGGAGAGCGCTGATGGCCACCGGCAACGGCGCCGAGGGCCCGCTCGTTCTCGCCGTCCCCTCCAAGGGGCGATTGCAGGAGGCGGCCCACGCTTTCTTCGCTCGCGCCGGGCTCGAACTCGTGCAGGGGCGGGGCGCGCGCGACTATCGCGGCGCGATCGCGGGGCTGCCGGGCGTCGAAGTCGCCTATGTCTCGTCGGCCGAGATCGTCGGCCAGCTTGCCGCTGGAGCCGCGCATTTCGGCGTCGCCGGCGAGGATCTGGTGCGCGAGAAAGTTCCGGACGTCGAGGCGCGGCTCGAGCTTTTGAGCCCGCTTGGCTTCGGCCACGCGAATGTCGTGGTCGCGGCGCCCAAGGCCTGGATCGACGTGCGCACCATGGCCGACCTCGACGACGTCGCTTCCGCCTATCGCGCCAGGCGCGGCGATCGCATGCGCGTGGCGACCAAATACGTCAACCTCACGCGTCGCTTTTTCGCCGAGCATGGAGTAGCCGACTACCGCATTGTCGAGAGCCTCGGCGCAACCGAGGGGGCGCCCGCATCGGGTGCGGCGGAGCTCATCGTCGACATCACCACCACCGGCGCGACGATCGAAGCCAATGCGCTGAAAACACTCGACGACGGAACGATCCTGCGCTCGCAGGCGACGCTGGTCGCCTCGCTCACCGCCCCCTGGGGGGCGAACGCGAGACAAGCCGCCCGCGACATCCTCGCCCGCATTGCGGCGAGCGAGGAAGCGCGGCAGTCGCGCGAGGTCCGGGCGCGGCTGCCGAGTCCGGCGCATGGCGTGGTCGAGACGGCCGCCGAGCGCTTCGGCGCGGTCTCGGCGACCGGCGAGGACGTCGATCCGCACGGGTTCGTCGCGCTGCATTGCGCACGCGACAAAGTGGCGGAACTCGCCGGCTGGCTGCTCACGCAGGGCGCCGAGCGGGTCAGCGTCGCGGCGCTCGAACAGACCTTCGCCGCCCGCAATGCGCTCTACGAGGCGCTGGAGAGGCGGATCGGCGCGGGCGGGCCCTGAG
>DATCEJ010000052.1:0-14714 GCA_036510135.1 Roseiarcus sp.
GCGCGCTCCAATCCTGATCTCGCCGCCGCCCACTTTCTCGAGCCCGGCGATCATCCGGAGCAACGTGGACTTTCCGCATCCCGACGGACCGACAAAGACGACGAACTCGCCGTCGTCGACGCTGAGATTGACGTGCCGTACAACCTCGACCGACCCGAACGACTTTGAGACTTCCTTCAGCTTCAGTTCCGCCATAGAGCGGCTCACCCCTTTATGCCGGCCCCGGCCAATCCTTGAACGTAATAGCGCTGCAGCGGGAGCAGGAGCGCGATCGGGATCAGCGCGGTCACGACCGCGACGGCGAAGAGCTGATTCCAGATCGTGCCATATTGTTGCTGGAACGCCGCCATTCCGACCTGGATGACCTTGAAGTCCTGCGACGGCATCGCGAGCAGCGGCCACAGGAACGCCTCCCATTGGAAGACGAACAGAAGCAGCGCGGCGCTGACGCAGGTCGGAAGGGATAGGGGCACATAGATCCTGAGCATGATGTTGGGCCAGCTCACGCCGTCGAGCCTCGCCGCTTCGACATAGTCGCGCGGGATCTGGCGGAAGAACTGGTAGAAGAGAAAGACGACGAGCCCGTTCGTCACTCCGGGCACGACGAGGGCGGCGATGCTGTCGAGCCAGCCGAGCTGCCGCATCACGTTGTAGAGGGGAAGGGCGATCGCTTCGAACGGCAGCATGAAGCTGAGAATAACGAGCGAAAGAATGATCCGCTTGCCCCTGAAGTCGAAAATCGCGAATGCGAAGCCGGCGGCGCCATTGAGGATCAGGCCTGCTACCGTCGTGATTGCTGCGACAAGAAGAGTGTTGAGGATGATCCAGCCGAACCCGGCCTGCACGACGCCTTCGTAAGCCTCAAGCGTGGCCGGACTTGGCGCGAGCGCTTTTGCTGTGAACGGGAAGACGTCCGCGAAGACGCTTCCGTTGGGCCGCAGCGAGGAGACGACGGCCCACCAGAGCGGCAGCAGGAATACGAAGGCGATCGCTGCATAGCCGAGGTGCGCGAGCCCGAGCCGGAAGCCTTCGCGAATCCTGACGTTGCTTGGCGCCAAAGCTCAGGCCCCCTGCTCGCGGGCCGAGAGCAGCCTGAATTGCAGCCCGACCACGATCAGCAAGATCGCGACGATGACGACGACCATCGCCATCGCGCGACCCATGTCGCCGAAGATGAAGCCCTGCTTGTAGGCTTCGTACATCAAAACGTCAGTCGAGCCCGCGGGGCCGCCCTGTGTCAGCATGTAGATGGGTGCGAAGAGCAGGAAATTGATCGAGACATCCGCCGCCAGCACGAACAGAAGCGCCGGACGCAAGAGCGGCAGCGTTATGAAGAGGAGGCGCTGCCAGGGCCGCACCCCATCGACCCGCGCCGCATCGTAGAGCTCAGGCGAAATGTTCTGCAAGCCGCCCACGATGAAGATCATCCAATAGGACGCCCCCTTCCAGGTGGCGATGGCGATGATGGAGTAGAGGGCGAGGCTGCTCGAGGTCAGCCAGGGCTGGGGTGGGACGCCGACGAGGTCCAGAAGGCCGTTCACGAGCCCGCCCTGGCTCAACATGATGCGCCACACGATCGCGGCCACCGGAACCGACACGCCGATCGGGATCAGGAAGAAGATCCGGTAGACGCTCGCGCCCGGAAACTTGCGGATATAGAGAAGCGCAAGCCCCAGTGAGATCGCGATCTGTATAGGGTTGACCAGAAGGTTGAACCAGAGCGTGACGCGAAGCGACCTCCAGAACACATGATCGCTGATCAGCGACTCGTAGTTCCCGAGCCCGGTGAAGACCGTGCTGCCATGGACGGTCGTGTAGAAACTCGAGACGACCGCGATGGCGATCGGATAGAGGCGAAAAACGAAGAGGCCTAGCAGGGCGGGCGCCAGCAGCGCCACGAGCAAGCCTTGGGAACTTTGCCTGAACATCGTCGATTTTCTGCGGTCCCCCGAAACGGTTCGGGAGACCGCTTAAGCCTGTTTATTGCGCGACGCGCTTCATCGCCGCGTCGTAGGTTTCGACGGCGGTGGCCAGCGCGTCGGTGACCGGAACGCCGTTCGACATGTCGGCGAAGGCGGTGCGGAACGCGTCCTGCAACTGTCCATAGGCGACCGTGGTCGGCCTGGGCTTGGCGGTGTTCAGCGCGTCATAGACGCCAATCCGGAACACGTCCTGCGGGAACGCATCGAACTCCGGCGACCTGCTGATCTGTTCGAGCAGCGGCTTGTAGGCGGGCAACTGCTTGTTCGCATCGAACCACATCTTGGTCCCTTCGTCCGAAAGGGTCAGGAACTTCGCGAAATCGGCGGCGATATCCTTGTTCACCGAATTCGCGGCTACGCCGATGAACCAGCTTCCGGTCGGGGTCAACGCCTTGCCGCCCTGAAAGTAGGGAAAGGCCGCGACGCCGAAGTCGACGCCGTTCTTCTGAAACAAGGCCAGGTTCCAGGTGCCCCCAGCGAAGAGGGCGAGCTGTCCGTTGGCGAAGAGCTGCGGCGGCTCGTCATGCGAGAGGCCCTTCGGGCTCACCCCCCATTTGTTGTAGAGGTCCGACCAGAAGGTCGCGCCCTTTACCCATGCCGGACTGTCGAGATAGCCCTGCGCCGTTTTGCCGTCCGGCGAGATGACGTCCGTTCCGAGCGACTCGCCCAGCGGCTGGAGCTGATAGAGCTCGTTGATCTGGTCGAAGCTAAATCCCCACACAGCGGTTTTGCCGCCTTTCTTCTGGGTCAGCTTTTGCGCCGCCTCCGCGACCTGCTCCCACGTCCAGCGCTTCGACGATGCGATCTCGTTGGCCTGGGCCTGCGTGGCCGTTCCGCCCGGCGTCAGTCCGTCGGGGGGCGTGACGCCAGCGTCGGCAAAGAGTTTCTTGTTGTAGAAGAGCACCTGAGCGGAGTTGTTGATCGGCAGGGCGTAGAGCTTGCCGTTATACTTGCCCGCGTTGAGCGACGAGGCCACGAGCGCGCTCGTGTCGAGGTTGGGGTCAACCGGCGCCAGAAAGCCCCTCGAGGCGTAGCCTGCGATCAGCGGCACGTCGACATAGACGAGGTCGACGCTCTTGTCCTTTGAGTTGAGGCGCAGCTCGGCGGTCTGAAAATATTGATCCCACGGCGCAGACTGCATTTTGATCGCCACGTCGGGGTGCTTGGCCTGATAGGCTTCGGCAACCTTCTGGACCTTCGGCGCATCCTCGGAAAGCACGAGCATTTTGAGGACATGCTGCTGGGCTGACGCTCCTGTCGCCGCTATGAGCCCGGTGACGGCGACGACAAGCGCGCTGGTCCAATGTCTCATTCGTGGTTCCTCCCATTGCCGTAAACAGCCCGCTCCGCCAACAGACGTCTGCGGGCGACGCCTCAAGAGAGCTCGTAAGTCTTACGGCATGGATTTCGATCGTCAATCCTCGACCTTGCGCTCGGGCAACGTGGTATTGGGTAGCCGCGGTTCGTCGCATGCGACCGGCTTCGCAGACGCCGGAGGCGGGTTTCGAGCCAAGAATTTCTCTAGTTCCGGAGACCTTGCTTTTCCCGCGAGGCGGCAGTGCGCTTTTTTGCAAGATATCTGCAATAAGGGCCGGGATGCGGGTTTGGCGCAACTTCGAAACCAAATTACACCGCGCTGCTCCACGCTCGAACGCGCGGATGGGTCGTCGCCTCGAAGTTGACGACGAAATCGGGCAGGCGGCCCTGGACCACGTTGATGATCCCAGCGATCGCATCACGGGCGACGGCGTCGACGAAAGAATCTGTCCAGCAGAGGTTGTGGGCAGTGGATGTGACGTTGTCCATCGCGAAGAGAGGATTGGCGGGGTCGGGCGGTTCCTGCTCGAAAACGTCGAGCCCAGCTCCGGCGATCCGTTCTTCCCGAAGCGCGGCGATCAGCGCTTCCTCGTCGACAATCGGGCCGCGCGCGACATTGATGAGATAGGCGGTCGGCTTCATCAGTCCGAGACGAGCCGGATTCAGCAAATGCCGCGTCTCCTTGTTGAGCAGGCAGGCGACAACGACAAAGTCCGAGCGCTTCATCAGCTCTTCGAGGCCGCAGAGTTCGACACCGGCATCAGCGGCGGCCGCTGAACCGACATGGGGATCGGCCGCCAGGATTGTCATGCCGTAGGGCTGCATCAGACGAACGAGTTCGCGCCCAATCCCGCCAAGGCCGACAATTCCGAGCGTCCGGCCCCGCAGGCCGGTTCCGGGATAATTCGCGCGCTCGCGCCAGCGGCCCTCGCGAGCGAGCCGCGATTTGATTGGCATGCGGAGGCTGAGCGTCAGGATGAAAGCGACTGCTATGGAGGCGACCGCGTGCCTGACAGGGATCGGCGTATTGGTGAGCAGGATGCCGCGTCGGTTGAGCGCTTCAGTGTCGATGGCGTCGTAACCGACGCCATTGCGCGCGATCACCCGCAGCCGACCGCTCTCGCCCCCGAGCTCGGCGTCCGACACTTTGGCGCCGCCAATGAGCAAGGCCTCGTAGTCAGTGAAAGCCTGCGGCGGAAGCCGGCCGTCCTTGACCGCAACCAGATCCCAAGAGAGACCCGCGTCGGAAAAAAGCTGGAGCGGCGCTGATCCGAACATCGGTCGCCCGGCGGTGTCGAAGAGGTCCGAGCCCAGGCCGATTTTTGCCGCTGTCTCGTTCATGTGCTCATGCCTCGAGGTGTCTGCCCCTTGATCAGATCGACGGCTTCGCCCGTACGCGCGGACTCATAGGCGCCGAAAACCAGGCCATAGGTCTTCAGGCTGTCCGCCCCCGAGGTTTCAGGTTCGCGCTTCTCTCGAAAGCAGCGCACCCAATGTTCCTGGACCCGGAGGACGCTCTCCTGGGAGCCGTGCCAAGGCGGCGTCGACCACGACAACATTGTCGGCGACACGTCGATTTCCGACGCTGCGCCGTTCGAGAAGACGCTCAGTTGATAGCCCGGATCGAGGCGCAGACTGCCTGCCGTCCCCTCGATCTGCACCCGGAGCTGGGGGAACGGGTCGGGGTGAATAGGGCTTGCATAGCTCGCTTCGACGACGCTGGTCGCGCCGCTCTCATGGTGCAGCAGGATCGTCGCCATGTCCTCGCCGCGAATGCCGGGCTTGATGCTTTGCGTCTGGCAAGTGAGGCGCGTCGCCTCGCCCATCAGGAAGCGGGCGACGTCGAGCATATGGACGCCGAGGTCAAGAATGACGAATTTCTCCACCTTGGCCAGATAAGGCTGCTTGCCGTAGATGTTGTGCCCGGTGCGGAACGAGACCCGCGCCCAGGTTGGCTTGCCGATCGCACCGGAATCGATGATCTCGCGAATCTTTCGCACGGGCTTCAGAAAGCGCGTGTTCTCATGCACCATGAAAGGAATGCCGGCGGCGCGGGTTCCCTCGACGATCGCGACGCAATCCTCGAAGGTCGGCGCGAGCGGCTTCTGCACGATCGCCGGGAGTTTTCGACTTGCGGCGAGCGCGACCAGACTTGCGTGCGATTCCATCGTCGTCGCGATGTCAACGAAGTCCAACCGCTCGCGCGCCAGCATCTCGGCCGCGTCGCCGTAATAAGCTCCAGCCTTGTGGCGCTCAGCGGCGGAACGCGCCTTTTCAAGGTCGATGTCACAGACTGCGGCGAGCACGACGTGGTTCATGCTCGACCATGCCGCCAGATGATTTTCCGCAAAGAAGCCGCAGCCGATCAGGCCGACGCGAAGTGGCGCAGCGTTCACGCGATCCTCCTCGCGGTCGCTAGTGGATTTCGCTCGAGGCGCGCAGCGCCTCACGCATAGCCGCGCTGTCGAAGCCGGCGCCGCGGGCGCGGACGAGGATCACCTTCTCGCGTCTCGTTATGAGATCGATCGCCTTCGGCAGCGCGCGCACTGCCTCGGCCGGAATAACCACCGCGCCGTGCACGTCGGCGTGGACGACATCATCGTTGCGAACAAGCATCCCGAAGATGTTCACGTCGCAATTCATCTGAACCATGTGAACGTGGGCATGACTCGGCCCGATCCGGCCGCCGACGATCTGAAAGCCTGGCGCGAGCATGTCGATGTCGCGAAACGAGCCGTTGGTGATGCAGCCGACAACGCCGAGGCTGGCGTGTACGGTCGTCTGCACCTCGCCCCAGAACGCCCCGAAACCGGGACGATCGTCGATGTCCTGGATAACGGCGATCGTTGGCAGGCCGTGAGCGGCGACGTAGTCATACCAGTCCTCGCGTGGCGGGATCAGGCCGCTCGGCCGCTCCTTGGCGCGGATGAGCCCGGTGCGGGCAAGCCCCACGATCGGGGGAAATTTCCGGTCGACGACGACCATTGGTTCGACGGTGAAGCCGATCGCCCGACGCTCGGGGGTCACGATCTCAAGCCCGTTGCAGATCGTCGGCGTATCCCAGGCCTTCAAGGCCTCGAGATCCTTCGCGGTGAACGGATGTTTGCTCATAGTCGATTATTTCCTTGCGACATATCTTTAGGCCTCGATACGGATCTTGCGCTGCTCAATGCGTTCGGTCATGAGCCGGCGTCGGCCATCGACCCACGCGGCGATGAAGATGATCACGCTGTTGACCAGCGGATAGAGATACGGGTTTGCGTTCAGCATGACGAGACCGTTAGAGGTCGTCTGCACCAGCACGGCGCCGAAGATGCTGCCGAACACTCCGCCTCGGCCGCCAAAGAGACTTGTGCCGCCAAGTACGGCCGCGGCAATGACCGGAAACTCTTCTTGATAGCCGAAGGTCGCCGAAGCCGCTCCGACCTGCGAAGCCGAGATTAGCGCGCCGATGGCCGCACAGACACTGCAAATGCAAAAGACCGAGAAGGTAATCGCCTGGACGCGAATCCCTGCCTTCCCCGCAGAGTCCGGATCGGCTCCGACGGCGTAGATCTGGCGCCCATAAGGGGTCTGCGTCAGCGTAATCCACGCAACTGCCGCAACGACGATGGCGATCCAGATCGCCCAGGGCACGCCGAAAAACGAAGCCCGCCCAAGCGCCTGGACGGTGTCGCTTTGGAAAACCATCTTGGTCTCGGAGAGGTAGAGAGCCAACCCGCGACCGATGAACAAAGTCGCAAGCGTGACGATGAACGGCGCGATGCGCAGGCCGGTGATGAGGGCTGCATTGATCGCGCCGAAGGCCGCGCCGATCACCATGATGGCTGGGATCGAAACGAACAGCGAGACGTCCGACAGGTAGAGTCCCATCACGACGGCGACGAGATACATCACCGAACCAACGGATAAGTCGACGCCACGCACGAGCAGAACGAAGGTCATGCCAATCGCCATCACGGCGACATGGGTCGATTGTGTAAGGATGTTTCGGAAGTTGGCGAGCGAGAGGAACCGGTCGGAAAGCGCCCCAAACGCCAGGCACAGAAGCGCGAACAAGATCAACGGCGCGAACCGCAGCAGCATCAAGACCAGGGTGCGGGAGTCCAGCCGGCTCAAGGCGCGTTCCTCAATCCCACAGGGCCGCCTTCATGATCGCTTCGCGGTCGAAGTTCGTCCGCTCGAAGAAGCCGCGAACCTCGCCGCGACCCATGACCATGATGCGGTCGGCCATGCCGATGAGCTCCTCAATCTCAGAGGAAATAAAAAGGATCGCCGCGCCCCCGGCAACCATTTGGTTGATGATCTTATAGACTTCATATTTTGCTCCGACGTCGATACCGCGCGTCGGCTCGTCGAGGATGAAGATCGTGGGGGCGCGGAGAAGCCATTTCGCGATCACGACCTTCTGCTGGTTGCCGCCTGAGAGGGTTCGCACGGCCGTCCGGTCGATCGCCTTGGCGTTAACGCGGACACGTTCCGCGACATCACGGGCCGCTTGGCCGAGCGCTGCCGGTTTCAGCCAGTGCATGAAGCCGCTCGATCGCTCGACGAGCGATGGCAGGACGATGTTGTTGGCGATGGAGGCCTCCATCATGAGACCTTCGCCGCGCCGGTCCTCGGTCAGGAAGGCGAGGCCCTTGTCCATCGCCTCGCGAGGCGAGAGTGGCGAAAGCGTGTGCTCGCCAACGCGGATCTCGCCCTCCGAATAGGGGTCAAGTCCGAACAGGATCCGCGCCAGCTCGGAACGGCCTGAGCCCATCAAACCGGACACCCCGAGCATTTCGCCGAGCCTCAGGTCGAACGACACGTCCTTGACGACGCCGGGTTGCGAGACTTTGCGCACGGACAAAGCCGCGCTGTTTGTCCCGGGGGCAGGTTCGCGCTCAGGAAAGAGCCGATCAATCGATCGACCGACCATCAACGTCACCAGACGCTCAATCGTGAAGTCGGCCCGCGGACCCTCGCCGACCACTCGTCCGTCGCGCAGCACGACGATGTCGTCGCAAAGACGCAGGACATCGCCGAGGATGTGGCTGATGTAGATAATCGCGATGCCCTGTGCGCGCAGCCGACCGATAATCTCGAACAACCGCTCCGTCTCGCGCGCGGTCAGCGACGTCGTCGGTTCGTCAAAGATTATAAGGCGGGCCTGTCGGGTCAGCGCTTTTGCGATCTCGACGAGCTGACGTTCGCCCTGAGGAAGCCGCATGACGGGCGTGGCCGGAGCAACCTGCAGATCAATGAGATCGAGCGCCTTCTTCGCCTGCTCTCGGAGCGCGCGTCGGTCGATGAATGGGAGGCCGTGCATCCGTCTTGGGAAATGATCAAGGAAGATGTTCTCCTCGACACTGAGATTCGGAAAGAGACTCAGCTCCTGGTGAATGAAGGCGATCCCAAGGGCGAGCGCATCGCGCGAATTCGACGGCGCGACGTCTACCCCGGCGAGCTCGACGCGGCCGCTGTCACGCGTCAAGACACCGCCCAGGATGTTCATCGTCGTCGACTTGCCAGAGCCGTTTTCACCAACGAGGCCGAGAACGGCGCCTGATGTCAGTTCGAATCCGACGTCGCGCAGCACCTGGACGCCAAAGAAGCTTTTGTTGAGTCCGCTGATCTTGAGAAGCAGTTCGGACATCGCTAGCCGCGAGCCATCACGTTATGGCGGATCGCGTCGGTCACCGCCGCCAACAGAATGACGCCGCCTTTGATCGCATAGACCGACGAAAGCGACAGGCCGAGCAGCTGCAGGCCATTGTCGACCGCGCTGAGAAACAGCACGCCAAGTAGGACGCCGATGACGGTTCCCTTGCCGCCAAACAGACTGACGCCGCCGATCACGGCCGCGCCGATCACGTCGAGGAGGATCCGTTGACCGAGGATCGGCGTCCCCGCTTCAAGGCGCGCCGTGTAGATGATTGCCGCGAAAGCCGCGAACAGGCCAGATATCGCAAAGCAGCCGATCACGACGGCTTGGACAGGCACGCCAGAAATGGCCGCAGCCTTGGGATTGAGGCCGACCGCCATCACCCAACGGCCGAAGACGGTGCGAGTGAGAAGGAGGTGGACAACGATCGCAAGCACGACCGTGATCATCGCTGCGTAGGGTATGCCAGCCACGCCGCCATAGCCGATCTCGAGGAACGCGGGCGGCAGGCTGCCGATGCTCGATCCGGAGCTTGTGTGGGCGGCTGTGTACCAGATCGCCGCGCCGCTGAAGAACATCATCGTCGTTAGCGTGACGAGAAAGGACGGCATGTCGAAGACGATCGTGCAGACGCCGTTTATGACGCCGATCAGAACCCCGACAACGACGATCGCCAGGATCGCGACAGCGGGAGCCCATGGCTGTGCTGAAAGATAGCCGCCCTCGCTCGTCATGATCGAGGCGCCGACCACGCAGCCCATCGCCATGATCGAGGTTGCCGAGAGATCGATCTGGGCCACCATCAGAACCATCATGAGACCCAAAGCTGCGATGAACAGCGGGAGGATCTGCAGAAAGATGTCTCGGAGGTTGGTGGGACTGAGGATCTCCGGGACGAAGAACGAGAGGGCAGCCACGTAGACGAGCGTTAGCGCAAGGACGAGATAGTCCGAGAAGAGAAGCCAACGAAGGACTTGCGCCGGGCGAGAGCGAGCATCACCCGGCGCAGAGGACAAGACGCGGCTCGTTTCCGCCATTGGAAACCCTGCGTTCGTCAGCTCTTCAATTCAAACGACTATTTGTTCTTCTCTTTCCACACGTGATAGCCCCACATGTCTTCGCGCTTGCTATCAAGCGTCGCCTGACTGATCGCGAAACCAGGATCGATCAGCATCTTGTCCACTGTCTTGCCGGCCCAGATGTCCTTGAAGGCGCCGTAGGCGAGGTCGACCTCAAAGAAGAGGTTCTGCACGCCGTTGACGTCCATGTATTTGTCGCTAAGCAATTTGTATCCGTTCTGGTCGCCGTCGAACCCGGCGAACAGGACATGGCCTTCTTCACCGGTCTTGTGCCACTTGCCGGCCGTCTTGAGCACCTGCTCGATGATCTTGTCCTGCGAGTCGGACGGCGAGATCAGCAGGTTGACGTCCGGGTTCGCTTGAATCGCGTTGGTCAGACCCGCAAAAGCCTTGTCCGCGTTCCATTCGGTTGCGACTCGCGAGACGACTTCCACCAAGTCCTTGTTCGCGTCGAGAACGTCCAGTGCTCCGTCGCGTCGTTGAACCGCGTTGTTGTCGCCAAGGTCGCCCATCAGGAGCACGGCCTTGTACTTGCCACCTTGCTTCTTGGCGATGTCGACGAGCGCCGACACGGTCATCTGCATGATTTTTCGATTGTCGGCCTGGATGGCGACGTACTTGTTGTCATTCGGAGCGGGCGGGCGGTTGAAAAAGATGATCGGGATGTTGGCCGCATTCGCGGTTCGGATGGCTGGGATGGCCGCGTTGTTGTCGGTCGGGATGAATACGATGCCGTCGACCTTGCGTTCGACCATCGCCTTCACTTGATCGTTCTGCTTGTTCTGGTCGCGGTTGGAGATCGTCTCGAGCGTCGTCCAGCCGTTCTCCTTTGCTTTCGCCTTTAGGATGTTGTTGCCGGTGATCCAGAAATCGGAATCGAAGGCGTCGAACATGAGCGCGATCGTCTTGCCCCCTTCGGCTCGCGCCAGGCGCGGCATTGTTGCGGACGCGGCTCCCGTCGCGAGCATGGCCGAAAACTGACGTCTGTTAATCTGCATGAGGTCCTCCCTTTTTTGACGCGGACCCTCTGAGAGGCTGCCCGCTTTTTATCGGACGACGATGGGATGCGCATCGAACGCCGCCGCCACCCGCCGAGCCCGGTTCATTGAATTGTCCGCAACCGCTTAGGTTGTCTGACAACTTGATAGCCGACTCATACCAGCGTACAGGTTGTCTGACAACTAATTTTCCGCCGCGTGGAGCGGCGATTTAAAGGAAGACCCTTGCCTCCTGCGAGCGCGCCGAAGGTGCGCTGAAAGCGACGGGAATATTTTGAACGGCAAAGCGTCGGGACGGAATATTTCGACGTTCATGCGAGCACCCCAGTCGCCCTCGCGAGTGGCGGCTGGGATCACGGCTGAGATCGCCGCCGGGCGGCTCCGCGAAGGCGACCGCATTCCGACAGAGATGGTGTTGTCCGCGCGTTTCGGCGTCAGCCGGAGCGTTGTGCGGGAAGCGATCGCCGGCCTTCGCTCTGACGGCGTTGTGCAGTCGCGGCAGGGAGCAGGCACATTCGTCGTCAGCCCAAAAGAAACCGCCACCTTGCGCATCGACGCTGATCTGACCAGCGATCGGGTCGTCTTCCGCAACGTCTTCGAAATGCGCGCCATCCTTGAGATCAAGGGAGCGGCCCTTGCGGCGCTTAGAGCCGATGACGAACAGCGCGCTCGTATCACCGACGCCTTCGAGAGAATGAGGAATGCCGCCGCGTGGCCGGATGAAGGCGTGACCGCCGATCTCGACTTTCATGCCTGCGTCGCAGCGGCGAGCGGCAACCCATATATTGCGATGGTGGTCGGCTTCCTTGCAGGGCAGATGCGCCAGAGCATCATGTTCATGAGGCAAAACCGGTTTGATCGTTCAGGCGACCTGGTCTCCACCAACGTCGCCGAGCATTCGGCGATCCACGACGCGCTGATGCAGCGGGATGCGCGCGCCGCCGCCCTGACGATGCGCGCCCATATTACTGCGGCGGCGAGACGGCTTGGGTACGATCTTTCGCCGGATGCGATCGAACTGAGCTTGCTCGGCTAAGCCGGTTCTATGCCACGGACGGACACTGCACTCATGAGGATGTGGAGCTTGCCGATGGCTTCGTTTCCGGAACAATTATCAAGTGTCCAATGCACAATGGTCGGTTTGATTTCACAACTGATGAGCCCAAAGGCGCACCAGCCTGTATCAACCTCAAAACACATTCTGTGAGGATCCAAGCGGGGCGAATTCTTCTCAAAATAAAATCTGCATCTAAAGACGAGGCCTCCTCGTCCCGGCGTTAAGTCTTTGATGCGAGCTCGCCCAGGCACGACGCTTCGTTCTTAGTCCAGCATCTACCTCGGAGGTATCTGTGCGTATCGCACTCGACCCCTTCATGCATCGCCATCTCTCTCTGGAAGAACTTCCTAGGAAAGTGCGCGAGCTTGGCTACGACTGGATCGAATTGAGTCCCCGGGGCGACTTCCTCGAATGGTTCAAGGCCCCACGTGTCTTTCCAGAGCGAATCAAGGTGTTGAAACGCGCGTTGGCTCAAGAGAATGTCAAAATCGCATCACTACTGCCGATGTACCGGTGGGCCTCAGACGACGAAAACGAGCGCCAGGCGGCTGTACACCGTACGACGGCGACCTACTTCTTGCCGGACGGCGACAGTGTTGTGCTGCCGACACGGCGCGGTGCCGGCCCAATCGCCGCGACAATGGACGTCGCCGGCGTGCAAGCCGCCATTAAGGAGGCGCAGCAACTTGTACCGGGCTACACATACGCGGGTTTCTGCGCGAAGGTCATGGCGGCCGGATGTGCGGGCTACATTGTCTCGTTCACCGGGCGTCGGGCGGTCTATTTCGGTCGCACCGCCGAAACGCATGTCGAGCATTTTCCTCAGTAAGCGCGAAGCGTTTGATCGCAGGTCTGCCTTAACATCCGGGACAGTCAGGGATCGGAATATGGGAATTCTGCTGGCCTTCGCGCCTTTCATCGCCTTCGCATTTCTTGATCGTTTTTTTGGATCAACCCAGGGACTCATCGTCGATGCCCTCGTTTCGATTGCGCTGATCGCCCGCGATGTTATGACGCCGGATCGCTCCCCCAAGATTCTGGAGATCGGCACGGCAGCCCTGTTCGGCGTCCTTGCCCTCTACGCGCTGTTCGGCACACCGACCTGGTCGGTCATCGGGCGTGCGGCTATGCGGTGACACCGGCCTTCTCGCGATCGTGCTCATCACGATGGCGATCGGCCGTCCCTTCACTCTGCAATACGTCCGCGAGCAGGTCGCCGTGGAGCATCATGCCAGTCCTGACTTCCTGCGGACCAACTACGTGATCACCGGCGTTTGGGCGCTCGCCTTCGCCGTCATGGTCGCTGCAGAACTGGCTGTGCTCTATATGCCGAACATTCCTCATCGCCTTGGCGTCTTGGCAATTGTCGCCGCGCTTGTCGGCGCGGTGAAATTCACGGGCTAGTATCCGCATCACATAAGGCGGAAAGCCGGAGCTTAGACCCCGCCCCTCCGGAGATTTGGCAGGTGCGAAAATCAAGCAGACCGTGCGGAAACTCCAAGACATGAACCTTGCGTGGCGCGAGGAGCGAGCGGGAAGGAATTTCAGCTGGTTTCGCCCTGTTGGCGGTTTGATTGCGACCTGAAAGGGCGCTCGGAACGCTCGCATCAGCGCAGATGAGCGCACCACCACCTCAAGCCGCGACGGCGGCGGTCATGGCCTCGACGCCGAGGATGTTGAGGGCGCGGCGCAAATTGTAGGCGAGCGCCGTCAGGCTGAACTCGGCGCGCACGTTGGCGAGGCCGCGCATCAGGAAGGCGCCCTGATCCATCCATTGCTTGATGCTGCCGAACGGATGCTTGACGACCTCGCGCCGACGGTCGAGAATCTCAGGCCTCTCCTTCAGGCGCTCAGCCATGCGATCGAGCACGGCCTCGTTGTCGAGGCGGGAAACCGAGCGCACATCGTTCGTGCATCGCGCGCGCATCGGGCAGTCTCGACACACTCTTCGATTACCGTAATCGACTTTGGCGAGATCGCGCAGCCGGCCGTGGCGGATTGGCGTCAGCACCTTCCCGGCCGGGCAGACATAGGCGTCGCGCCCCGCGTCATAGCGAAACTCATCCTTGCGGAAGAAGCCCTCGCGAACCGAGGAGCCGCGTTGCGGCCTGGGAACGTGTGGGATGCAGCCGGCCTTCTCGCAGGCCTCGATGGCCGCGACCTTGAAGTAGCCGCGGTCGGCGACGACGGCGATGGTCTCGACGTCCAGAATCTCGCGGGCCGGCTCCGCGGTCTGCGTCAAAAGCCCCATGTCGACGACCTGGTTGGTCACCGCCTGTTCGACAATCAGCTTGTTCTTCGCGTCGACGCCGACCTGGATGTTGTAGCCAACGCCGACCTTGGTATGCGCGGCCATGGCGCGGCTGTCGGGATCAGTTAGCGAGATTTGATTCTCATCGGTCCGCTCGAGTTGCGCCAGCATCGCTTGGTAACGGCCGCGCTTCTCGCCGAGCGCCGCGATATTCTCGGCGAGATTCTTCGTGCGCGCCCCGCCGCCTGTCGCCCCGTCCTCGACGTCGCCATGGTCGAGCCGTTCGAGATATTCGTTCAACCGCTCGTTGGCGGTGCGGATGAACGCGCGCAGCGAAGAGCGGGTGAAGTTGCGGTCCTTGTTGTTGACCGCCTTGATGTGGG
>DATCEJ010000053.1:0-5855 GCA_036510135.1 Roseiarcus sp.
TCAGCGTCACCTCCGGCTTTTCTTTTTCCCAGCGAAACGCCCGGCCCTCGTGAATGGGATGGAGCGTGTCGATGAGCATCATCACGCGAGCGAGCGGCAGTCCCCCCGCGACTGCGCGGCTGCAAAAGCCCTCGATCAGCGCGGTTTCCGGCCGTCCCTCAAGACCCGCTTTCGCGAGCCAGGTCGCAAGCTTGGCGATCTCCGCTTCAGTCATGGGACGATCATAAATCGTTGGAAACGGAAGGCCAAATGCCTCCGAGATAAAAAAGGTATATATATAACGCAGTTACAATGTGATCGGCTTGTCTTCGCGTACCGGAATAGTTATTTAACCCTTGGGCACGCGGGACCGTTGCGAACGAGCGTCGTCCCAGCGGGTCGAGCGTGAGCCCGTGGTTCGCGCCTGTGCGGGCGCGCCACGTTCAGATGGACGCGCCCCATTCTTCCAAAGGAGTTTCCGATGTCCCTTCGCCTCAACGAGACTGCTCCTGACTTCACCGCCGAAACGACGCAGGGCAAAATCAGCTTTCACGAGTGGATCGGCGACAAGTGGGCGATCCTGTTTTCCCACCCCAAGGACTTCACCCCGGTCTGCACGACCGAACTCGGCTACATGGCCAAGATCGAGCCCGAATTCACCAGACGCAACGCCAAACTCATCGGCTTGAGCGTCGACCCGAGCGAATCGCACGGGCGTTGGCTCGAGGACATCGAGGAGACCCAAGGGGCGAAGGTGAACTACCCGATCATCGCCGACCACGACCTCAAGGTCTCCAAGCTTTATAACATGTTGCCGGCCGAAGAGCCGGGCACGTCGGAGGGACGGACAGCGGCGACCAACCAGGCCGTTCGCACGGTCTACGTGATCGGACCTGACAAGAAGATCAAGCTCCTGCTCGCCTATCCGATGTCGACGGGCCGCAACTTCGACGAGATCCTGAGGGTTCTGGACTCCATGCAGCTCACCGCGAAGCACAAGGTCTCGACGCCGGTGAACTGGAAGCATGGCGACGACGTCATCATTTCCGGCTCGGTCAGCGACGACGAAGCCAAGAAGATGTTTCCCGAAGGCTGGCGCTCGCCGAAGCCCTATATGCGGATCGTCAAGCAGCCGGCGTAACCGGCTGGGCGCATCCGTCCAGCTAAAGGTCGCTCCCGTCCGCGCCGAAATGGAGCGCCGCGGCTACACAGCCGAAGAGATCGCGAAGGTTTTTGGCGACAACTGGATGCGCGTCTTCGGGCAGGCGTGGAATTCGTAAAATTCCACTGGCTTGAGATCGTCGGCTTCGCTCGTAGCGGCATACGAATCTGATAGCGTGCGCCTTCGGCGATCGACGTCGGCCGATCCCGAGCGGGAGCAGACAACAATGCGGATTTTGCTGTGCGTGACTCTAGCGCTCTTCGGTGCGCTTGACTTGTCGTGCGCTCCCGCGCGGGCCGACGACGCTGCGATCATTGCGCAACTGCAGCAGGTCCTCGACGGCTACGTCAAGGATCGCGAGTCGATCGAAGGACTTTCCGGCGTCGCGTTGGAGGTCGATCGCGGCGGCGGCAAACCCATCCTCACAGTTTATTCTGGCGACAACGGGCTCAGCGACAAAAAGCCGATCGGACCCGACACTCTGTTCGACATCGGCAGCAACACCAAGGAATTCACGGCCGCGCTGATCCTCAAGCTCGAGGCGGCTGGCAAGCTCAAGCTCGACGACACGATCGGGCGCTGGCTGCCGCAATATCCGGCATGGAAGGATGTGACGATCCGCTCGCTGCTTCAGATGACGAGCCCGATTCCGAACTATTCGGAGACGGTCGCCATCGGCGAGATCGAGGTCGCCGACCTCCAACATCAGTTCAACGCCAAGGATCTGATTGGCTTTGTCGATCCCGCAAACGGCAATCATTTTCCGCCGGCCTCGGGATGGTTCTATTCCAACACCAACTACATCCTTGCCGGTCTGATCATCGCGGCCGCTTCCGGCATGAACTACGAGCAGGCGTTGACGACGATGATCCTGGAGCCGCTCGGGCTGCACAACACGTTCTACGCCGACGGAGCCCATCCCGGGCCAGCGGCGGCGGGACCTCAGATGGCGCGTGTGCCTCGCGCGCTCTACATGCTGCAGGACTGCCTCGGCTACCAGCCGGAGCCTTGCTCCGTATCGACACTTGCGCCGCTCATCGGCAAGGATATGCGGCTGCAGAACCGCTCCTGGGCGGGCGAGGCCGGCGCCATCATCTCCAACCCGCACGACCTGGGCCTATGGATCCGCGCGCTGTTCGAGAAGCGCATCATTCCGGCAAAGCAGCTCGATGAGATGACGACGATGGTCTCGAACAAGACGGGCTTAGCCCTTCCCGAGGTCACTGCCGATGAGCCGAGCGGCTTCGGCCTTGGCCTCGGCCGCTTCTATCGGAAGGAACTTGGGGGCGCCTATTGGTTCTATGAGGGTGAAACCCTCGGCTTCCGCACGATCTTCGCCTATTGGCCGCAGGACGATCTTCTCATCACCGGCTCCGTCAACAGCCGGCCGCCGAACGGCGAGGATCAGTTTGGTCCCACCGTGATCGGCGGGGCCTTCGAGGCCTTGCGTCAAGCCGCGCCGACGGAGGGTGCTTCCACACCTGCCACAAAATAACTATAACGACCAGTAAGACAGCCGGTCGGAGGGCCGCGCGACGGGAGGCCTCGATGATCTTTCGACAATTGTTCGACAGCGTCTCGAGCACTTACAGCTATGTCCTCGCCAGCCGGCGCGGCGGCGAAGCGCTCATCATCGATCCTGTGCTGGAGAAGGTCGATCGCTACCTCAAGCTGATGGAGGAGCTTGATCTTAAGCTCGTGAAAGCGGTCGACACGCATCTGCATGCCGACCACATCACCGGCTTGGGCGCGTTGCGCGACCGTACGCACTGCATCACGATCATGGGCGAGCAGAGCCAGGTCGACGTCGTTTCGATGCGCGTCGCCGACGGCGACAAGCTCGGCGTCGAGGGCTTGAGCCTCGACGTGCTCTACACGCCCGGCCACACCGACGATTCCTACAGCTTCCATTTCGGCGATCGCGTGTTCACCGGCGACACGCTGCTCATCCGCGGCACCGGCCGGACCGATTTCCAGAATGGCGATTCCCGCGCCCAATACGAGAGCCTGCAGCGCCTGATGCGGCTGCCGGAAGAGACGCTGGTCTTTCCCGCGCACGATTACAAAGGCGACACGGTCAGCACGATCGGCGAAGAAAAACGCTTCAATCCGCGCCTTCAGGTACGCGACGCCGACGACTATGCGAAGCTGATGGAAAGCCTGCATCTGCCCAATCCGAAAATGATGGACGTCGCCGTTCCCGCGAATATCCATCAGGGGCTGCATCAGGAGGAGGTGGCGCGCAGGGGTTGGGCCTTTTCGCCTGAAGATGCAAAGGGGCTTCTCGGGCGCCCGAACGTCGCGCTGATCGATTTGCGCGAGAAGAAGGAGCGGGAGCGAACCGGCGCCATTCCCGGTTCATTGCACGCCCCCTATGCCGAGCTTCAGGACAATATCGGCGAGGGTGGTCTCATTCATGAGCTCGCACGGTCGGGCAAGACGATCGTCTTCTACTGCGCGTTCGGCGAGCGTTCGGCGATGGCCGTTCAGGCGGCCCAGGATCAGGGGCTCGCTGCGGCTCGACACATCGAGGGCGGCATGTCCGCCTGGACGAAGGCTGGTGGTGCGACGAAACGACCCCTGTCGGAATAGGCCTCGCGTCCGCGATTGGCGCCTGCCGTCTCAAACTCCACCACCCGGATCTTCGCCCCGCAGGCCTCGTGCTCGGTCTTCCGCCCTTCTGGCAGCAGGTCACAGTTGGCGCCGTGCTGATCGGCGCGGTCTATTTCGACCAATTGCGCCGCCGCCTCAGAGAGCGCTGACGGCCTAACATCATTGGCCTTATTCGGCGCCAAAGCGTACCGTCGCCGCACAGAGGCGGTCTGGGGAGACGTTTGTGCCGAAAGTCAAAGTCAACGACATCACGATGAATTACGAATCCCAAGGATCGGGTGAGCCGCTTATCCTCATCCCCTATCTTGCCGCCGACAACGCCTGTTACGCCTTCCAGGTCGCCGACTATTCCAAGCATTTCACCTGCATTTCGCTTGATCCGCGCGGCGCGGGCGAGACCGACAAGCCAGATGGAGTGTATTCGACCGAATTGTTAGCCGACGACGTCGCCGCCTTCATGGGCACGATTGGCGTCGAGAAAGCGCATGTGAGCGGCCTGTCGTTGGGCGGCGCAATTGGCCAATGGCTCGCCAGCAAACATCCCGAGCGGGTCAAGACGCTGTCGCTGCATTCCTGCTGGCCGAAGAGCGACTCGTTTCTGAAAGTCGTCGTGGGGAATTGGCAAACCATCGCCAAGGGGCTCGGCAGCGTGCCGGAGATGATCATACAGGGGATCTTTCCCTTCTGCTTCACGCCGGAGCTTTACTCGGCCAAGCCCGAATATCTCGACCAACTCGCGAGCTTCGTGCGCAGCCGGCCCAAACAGCCGGTCGACGCCTTCCTTCGCCAGTCGGACGCCGTCATCGCCCATGACGCGCTTGGCCAGCTCGGCAAGATCAAAGCGCCGACGCAAATCACGTTCGGCAGCCACGATATTGTCACTTCGACCCGTTTCGTTGAACCCTTCCGAAGCGGCATCAAGACGAGCGAGCTCGCCATATTCGAGATGTGCGCGCATGCCCCGATCTACGAGAACGTCAGCGAGTTCAACGAGAAGACTTTGGCTTTCCTCAAGCACCACATCGGCTAGGCCGAGATGATGTCAGGGGCGCGCAGTCGCCATTGGCTCCCCTGTCTTGGCGTCGCGCTCGCGATCGCCGCCGCTCCATCCTTCGCGGCAGCCGACGACGATGAAGCACCCAAGGCGGAGCCGCCGAACAGTTCCTTCTACGCGCTCGACACCAAGAACCTGTTCGGCTTCCTCGAGGGCGCGGACGTCGGGGAGAAGGGCGACCGGTCGCTCGAATTCGAGACCACCGGATCATTCGGCAGGGACCACGGCGTCTACAATTCAGTCGAACAGGAATTCATCTTCGAAAACGCACTGACCGATTCATTCGGACTCGAGCTCGGCGCGCATGTGCTCGGCCAGGATATGCGGCGCGTGCCGGACCTGCCCGATTTTGTCGGCGTCAACTTCATGGGCGTCTCGGCGGAGTTCCGATACGTTGTCTGGCATCGGACAAAAGATGTTCCGATTCAGATCACGCTGACGGCGCAGCCCGAATACAATTCCATCGCCGAGGCTGGGCGGCAAGCTAACGATTTCACGACGAGCTTCTTAGCCATCGCCGATATCATCTCCAGCGATCAGCGCCTCTATGGCGCAGTCAATCTTGTCTACGCGCCGGACGCCTCTCGGTTTCCGGGACGGCTGTGGCAGGACACGGCTTTGCTTTCCGCTTCCGCCGCGCTCTCTTATCGCCTGACGCCGCCGCTGATGTTTGGGGCGGAAGCGGACTACGATCGCGCATACGGGGGCCTCGTTCCGCGCGGATTCGAGGGGCAAGCTTTCTATTTCGGGCCGACGTTCCACTATCAGATCAACGAGAAGATCGATCTCTCGGCCGCCTTCCTTGCACAAACGCCGGTCGGCCGTGTCGACTTCGACGAATTCCCGCGCCAGCTCGCCAAGCTGAGGCTCGAAGTGGATTTTTGAACGATAATCGTCATTGCGAGGAGCGCAGCGACGAAGCGATCCAGAGACCGTAGGGCATCGCCGAATCCTGGATTGCTTCGCTTCGCTCGCAATGACGATCGTGTTCAACGAAGCCCCTCACTCGTTCTCGTCAGTCGGCGCCGATTGCTCCTTGTGCCCGCA
>DATCEJ010000054.1:0-2329 GCA_036510135.1 Roseiarcus sp.
CGCCCTTCTTGAATTGGGAATGCCGTGGCGGTTTGCCATAGCCAACCTCATAATCAGCCATGCTCAATTCAGAACTGCCGGTTGATCTCTTCAATCAGAATCTCGCGCGCCCTATCATTCTTCGGAACGAGCTCCTGAAACTGCAATCGAACCCTGCCGGCGCGTTTGCTCCCGGACATTTCCGCTGCCCATAGTCGCATCAGGATGGCCTCCAGGGTGCTCACTTCACGGGCAACTCCGCTTTCGACAATTTCGACCGGCGCCCCGAACAGCCGATCGATAATTTCGATCGTGCCCACAGACGCCGCTCTGCTTCTCTTGGGACCCGCGTTTCCTGACTGCCCCTTCTTCCACCGGGTTTCCTTCGGAGGCCGGCCATAGCCGACCTCATAGGCGCCATCGGGGGCGCTCAATTCGCGCTCCTCTCGAGCTTGACGTCGGCGAAGGATTGGCCCGAGGACAGGCGCGCTTGTTGCTGGGTCAAGCGCTCCCAGCGTGTGATGACCGTGTCGACGTAGAGCGGGTCGAGTTCGACGCCGTGGCATCGCCTGCGCGCGCGTTCCGCAGCGAGCAAGGTCGTACCGCTGCCGAGAAAGGGATCGAGGATGAGGTCGTCGAGATTGGTTGAATCCATAATCGCGTCGGCGACCAGGGCGATTGGTTTGACGGTTGGATGCAAGTCGAGATCGCTCTTGCGCCCGTTTCGCTTGAAGACGTTGGCGCCGGGGTAGTTCCAGACATTGGTCCGATTTCGGCCGAACCTGCCGAGTTGAACGTTGTTGCGATGAGCTTCCGCCCCGTTGCGAAACACGAACACCAACTCATGCCTCGAGCGATAAAGCGAGCCCATGCCGCCGTTGGTCTTCACCCAGACGCACAGATTCAAGAGTTCAAAGTTCGCCGAATCGCCGGCGGCGAGCATTTCGGCCATGTGCCTCCAATCCATGCACGCATAGATGATCGCGCCTGGAGACATACACGCCCGAGCAAGATCGAACGCTTCCCGCAAGAACCGGGTGAACTCCTCCCGGGTCATCTCGCCCGACGCCATGGCGAACTCTCGATGCTTGACGGCGCCGCTGCCGCAAACGTTGCCGTCGATTTTGACGTTGTAGGGCGGGTCGGTGAACACCGCGCTCGCCTTCTCCTTCGCCATCAACAGTTCGTAGGCCAAGGGATCGAGCGCGCTGCCGCAATAGGCGCGATGCTTGCCAAGCAGCCACAAGTCGCCGGGGAGTGAAACCGCAGGTCCAATGGCGTTCCTGAATTCATCCGCCAGGTCGGCGTTGTCTGTCGGGTCGAGCGATTGGATGCGCAAATCAACTTCAGGCAGCTCGAACCCGATCGCCTCGAAGTCGAAGTCGAGGGCGAGCTCAGAGAGCTCTTTGAGTTGTAGGGCCAGACTGGCGTCATCCCAGGATGAGCGCTCAGCGAGCTTATTGTCTGCGAGCAGGTAGGCGCGGGCCTGCGCCTCGGTCAGATGGTCGAGACTGATGACCGGGACTCTCTCGAGGCCGAGGAGCTTCGCCGCCTCATAGCGCCCGTGACCGGCGACGATCTGGTTGCGTTTGTCGACCAGAATGGGCGCGTTGAAACCGAAGGCGTCGATGCTTCGCGCGATCGCCCGCACCTGGATCCGGCTGTGCCTGCGCGGATTGCGAGGATCAGGGCGAAGGGCATCGAGCGCAACAAGCGCCAGTTTTCCGACGCCCTTGGCGCGTTTGGACTTCCGTTCGTCAGTTCGAGTCCCGGCGCGATCGTTGTCTCGATCGCGCAGACTCAGCGCCACGTCGCCGTCCGTTTCATATTCCGGCGGTGCGCCGGCGCGTAACGCTTCCGACGCAATGCCTTGAGACAAACATGGGGCAGATTTTACGCGCGCGGCGGGTAAAAAATCAGGCCATATTAGGGGTGATCTCTTTCCCCCCGGTCACGCCCCGTCAGAGACAGAGTTTCGCCTGGTCCAACTCCGCTCTGCCTCAATAAGGTGGCGCCGCCACTCGGTGCGGAAATCCTTCACCCCCGAAGCGGCGGCCTTCTTCAGGTGATGCCGCCAAAAGGCCAGCGGCTCTTCGCCGAAGTGATGCGCTTCGCCGCCGGCGGCTCGCCAATAGGCCTCGGCGGCCTCCCCAGCTCGACGGCTTTTCGGCTTGGGCTCAGCCTTATGGACGTGCTTCCACGCCTCCCAGATCATGATGGCGCACAGCCTGTGGGGCGACATCCCCTCCGGTCGGGCTTTTCCTGGGCCTGGCTTTGTGGCGCCGGCTTTGGTTTCAAGGTTACTTCGGGCTCGGGTTGCGCGATCCTGCAAATCTTCCAGTGCGACTAT
>DATCEJ010000055.1:0-4725 GCA_036510135.1 Roseiarcus sp.
CGCGTAATTGTACATCGCGCCCCGAACGGCGCCGGTCGCGAGAATCCCGGAATTGTAGCCGCCGCCAATGATGATCCCGACGCCCCGCTCCTCGCAGCGCGGAAACTCGCTCTCGAGCACGTCGTGCTCGAGCAGCGTGTAGCGCATCGCCAGCAGGAAGAAATCCATGTCGAAGAGATCGAGAAAGCGCGGAATGCTGCCGATCGAGTTGAAGCCCGCGCCGATCCCCCCGATCACCCCGGCCTCGCGCAATTCGGCAAGGGCCTTCCATCCGCCGGTCTTGAGCTGCGTGAAGTACGCATCGAGCGTCGCCGGATTGTGGTCCCAGGGATCAAGGTCGTGAATCAGGAGGACGTCGACCCGATTGATTCCGAGCCGCTGCAGGCTGTCCTCAAAGGAGCGCATCACGCCGTCGTAGCCGTAGTCGAAGACGGTCTGAAACTCGAGGCCGCCGAGCCACTGATCCTTGATGGCGTTGGGGCCGAGCGGGCGCCGAAGCACGCGGCCGATTTTGGTCGAGATGAAAAATTGGTCGCGCGGCTTGCGGTGGAGCGCACGGCCGAGTGAATGCTCAGCGAGCCCGCGCCCATACCACGGCGACGTATCGAAATAGCGCACGCCGCCGTCCCAGGCGGCGCCGATGACCGCTGCCGCCTCGGCATCCTCGACCTTGTCGAAGAGCTCGCCCAGCGGCGCGGTGCCGAGGCCGAGCTCGGTCACGCGGACGTTCGTCCGGCCAAGTTTGCGCGTCTTCAACGGCGAGAAAATTGCGCCTGTCATGTCTGAATGATCCCTGAGGGCCAAACCGCGAGCGCTATTCCTCAGGCTCGGTGCTGAAACGCAGCGGATAGCCTTTCGCCGCCCCCGCTTCGGTGGCGCGCGCGGCCTTGGTCTCGGCGATGTCCTGCGCGAACACCGCCACGACGCAGACGCCCTTCCGATGTGCGGTCATCATGACGGCGGCCGCCTGGGTTTCATTAAGACGAAACACCGCCTTGAGCACCCCGACCACGAAGTCGCGCGGCGTATAGTCGTCGTTGAATAGAATAACTTTGTGCAGACGCGGACGCTCAACGCGCGTCTCGGTCTTCGTCGCAATCTTGGTGGTGGCCTTGCTCATCGTGCTCTCTTGCCGTCGCGGGTCGCGGAGGCGGCGATATTTTGCACCCTGGCGCCGCCGGTTTCAAGCCAGTTCGCTGGCGCCGGTGGTCGGGCGGCTCTCGAACTCGACGGAAGAGCATGAGTTCCGCGGCGCCGGCGATATTCTCCAACGTTTGTCGCCATGGCGGAAAGAACGCCTTTCGGTGCGGCGCCCGTGAACAATAAGCATCACGGACAATTGTTGCCATATTGGATCGTCGGAATGAACCGCGGCAGCGTTGATAGCGTTGTTTGAGTGATGGCGACGCGTCTGCGTCTGCGGTCACCGCACGCGGACCGATCCATAGGAGGAAGGAAATGATGGTTCGACAGGCGCCCGCGCTGGCAGGAATGGCGCTCATCCTCGGCGTTGCAGCGGCTCGCGCGGGGCCGTGCACGGAGCGAATCTATCAGACCGATCTCGATGTCGCCAAGCTTCTGAATTCCGCAGCCGCCCAAGGGCGGAGGGAGCCACAATCAGCCTTCGCCACCATGCACCGCCAGCCGACTCCGGGGTCGATCGCCAGCGCCGAACAACAAGCAGGCGATCTTACCAGCGAGGAGGCTCAGGCGATCACCGAAGCTATGGATGAGGCGCGCCATTCCGACGGCGAGGGCGACCGCGCCGGCTGCGAGAAAGCGCTGGGCGACGTCGGCCGAATGCTCAAGCAGTAGCGCGGCGTGACGCTCGCCCCGCTGGTCGACGCCCCGGGGATCATCCGGCTCCACGCCGCTTTCGCCTTCGCGGCGATCGGTCTCGGCGCCACGTAGCTTCTGGCCCTCAAGGTCACGCTCCCGCACCGGCCCATCGGCTGGGCGTGGGCCCTTCTCGTGATCCTGGTCGCGGGAAGCTCGCTCTTCATCCATACGATCCGAGCCTGGGGACCCTGGAGCCCCATCCACCTTCTCTCGTTGTTCACGGTGGGGGGCCGTTCCCCTCGCCGTCCTTCAGGCGCGCCGGCACAATGTCCGTGCTCATCGTTCGGCAAGCTCTGGATTTTCACCCTGGCGCTCGTCGTCACAGGATTGTTCAGGCTTGTTCCCGGGCGGATCATGAACAAGGTGCTGTTCGGTGCTGAGGCCGGGCGCTGCTGGTGAACGCCCCCCATAGGCGGATCCGTTCTGTCGCGCGTGGCGTTCAACGCATTGTGACCGCGGCGCCACGCCTTCGCCTTGCGGCGGCGGCGCCGCGGCGCCACAAGGCCTCGACCTGAAAGCCGTCCATGCGCTCCGCGGCCCTCACCGCCCTCATCATCGCGACCGCCCTGTTCATGGAGAACATGGACGGGACCGTCATTTCGACCTCGCTGCCGGCCATCGCGCTCGATCTGCATCAGGATCCGATCGTCCTCAAGCTGGCGCTAACCTCCTACATGTTGACGCTCGCGGTGTTCATTCCCGCCTCCGGCTGGATCGCCGACCGGTTTGGCGCGCGCACGGTGTTCTGCAGCGCGATCGTCATCTTCACCCTTGGCTCGATCCTGTGCGGCGCCTCGTCTTCGCTTTCGACCCTCATCGCGGCGCGGGTGTTTCAGGGGTTGGGCGGCGCCATGATGGTGCCGGTCGGGCGGCTGGTGCTGTTGCGGTCCATACCAAAGAGCGATCTCGTCAGCGCCATGGCCTATCTCACTGTGCCGGCGCTCATCGGTCCGATCGCGGGTCCGGCGCTCGGCGGCTTCATCACCACCTATTTTCATTGGCGCTGGATCTTCTGGATCAATGTGCCGATCGGCATTCTGGGCGTGCTGCTGTCGCTCAGGTTCATCGACAATTTGCGCGAGCAGGCCGTGCCGCGCTTCGACTTCAAGGGATTCGTCCTGTCTGGCGTCGGTCTCTTGAGCCTTATATCGGGCTTGAGCATGATCGGGCGCGGGATCGCGCCCTACTGGCTGGTCGCGGCGATGATTGCGATCGGCGCCTTCTCGCTGGCCGCCTACGCCCGGCACGCTAACGCCCACGCGGACGCAATCCTCGATCTCAAGCTGCTCAAAATCCCGACCTTCTACGCCGGCGTCGCCGGCGGGTTCGTCTTCCGCGTCGGCATCGGCGCCATACCCTTCCTGCTGCCACTGCTGCTCCAGGTCGGGTTTGGCCTCACGCCGTTCGAGTCCGGGTCGATCACCTTCGCCGCCGCCGCCGGATCGCTCATGATGAAACTTACCGCTTCGAGGGTGCTGCGCTGGTTCGGCTTCCGCGATACGCTGGTGTTTAACTGCCTGATTTCGGGGGCGTTCCTGGCCGCCTGCGCGCTGTTCACGCCGTCAACGCCACATTGGCTGTTGCTGCTGGTGCTGCTCGCCGGCGGATTCTTCCGCTCGCTCGAGTTCACTGCCCTGAACGCCATCAGCTATGCCGACATCGACCAGCCCAAGATGAGCCGCGCCACCAGCTTCGCCAGCGTCTCGCAGCAGATGTCGGGCGCGGTCGGGATCGCAGTCGCGGCGATCTGCGTGCAGCTCATTCAGGTCGGCTTTGGCGATTCCGAGCTTGGGGCGCGCGATCTCTCGCTCGCCTTCGTGCTGGTGGCGATCGTCTCGAGCTTGTCCGTATTCATCTTCGCCCGGCTCAAGCCGGACGCGGGGGCGGCGGTTTCCGGTCGGATGATTTCGACCACCGAAGAGCGAGCGGCTGCAGCGGCGGAGTGAGCGCCGGGTCGTCCGCCGGCGCGCGGCGGCCTTTGCCGGATGGTTGCTTCACTGTAAGTTACCGCTGGGCATCGATGATCGCCGGGTGGGGAATGGATCGGGTTCAGCCGCGCGGCCGACTCATGCGGTTGCTGGCGCTCGGAGCGGTGTTGGTTGTTCTGACGGCCGGCTATGTCCTGATGGTGCGTCAATTCGGCGTCACGGAACTGCCCCTGGAGCGGCATTTTGGCGCCGGTGGCGAGGTCGCGCCGGCGGGAGAGGTTTATTTCGAGCCGGTCAGCATCGACGCCCTTAACGACGCCATGCAGATTCGCGCGTCTCTCTCGCCGGGCATATCGGAAAGCAAAAACGCTCACACCGCCTCCGACCACGATTTGACCCTGTTGGTCAGCCACGACCACACGGTGGAGGCAATCAACCTCGCGGCGGGCGACCGTATCGCGAGCTCGACCTTCGAGGTCGACCTGAACGAGGGCAGCGTCACGCATTACCCGTTGGACGCCTATGTGGCGCGGCTCGGCGTCCAACTCCTGGACGGCAAGTCCTCACTCGGGCTCCCGGCCAGGGTCACGATGTGGGAGGGGGCGCTTGGGTTCAATCTGCATACGACGAGCCGGCCCGGACCCGATCCGGATGACCTCCAGCTGACGACCACAATTACGCGAAGCGGCGCCTTTGCGCTGTTCGCGCTCTGCGCCTACGGCGCTATGCTGGTGCTCGGATGTTGCGCTGTTGTGGTCGGCGTCTTGACGTTCATTGACGTGCGCCCGGCGGAGACGTCGTTAATCGGCTCTCTCGCCGCAATCGCCTTCGCCCTGCCCGTGTTGCGCAACGCGCTGCCGGGTTCGCCGCCGCTTGGCGTCGCGGCGGATATGTGGGTATTTCTGTGGGCCGAACTCGCAACCGTGCTGGCGCTTGCGCTCGTGGTCTTCAAATGGGC
>DATCEJ010000056.1:0-9791 GCA_036510135.1 Roseiarcus sp.
CGTCGCCGCGGGATTCGAGCCCACTTGTCGAGCTGCAGCCATCGCCTCTGGGAGCCGCTCCGTCAGTCGTTCTCGCGCCCTTGCCGCCTTCTCGGCCCCTCGAACTGGCGCCGCCCGCCAACGCTCCGACCAGTTACGACCAGCTGACCGCGATCTACGACATCTCGGCCCACACAGTCTATCTGCCGAACGGCATGCGTCTGGAAGCCCATTCGGGTCTCGGCGACAGGATAGACGATCCCCGTTTCGTGGATGAACGCGATCACGGCGCGACGCCCCCGGGCGTCTATCAACTCACGCTGCGCGAATCGATTTTTCATGGGGTTCAGGCGCTGCGTCTGAACCCGATCGGGGCAGGGTTCACCTTCAATCGCGTTGGACTGCTCGCGCACCCCTACATGCTGGGCCCGAACGGCGATTCCAACGGCTGCGTGTCCTTCAAGACCTACGACGTCTTCCTGCGCGCCTTCCAGAGTGGGGAAGTCAAACGCCTCGCGGTCGTCGCGCGCTGGACTGGAGGTCCTCGCCAGGTTGGCGCGTTCGCGGGCCTGAGCCAGGCTCTCAACCGATGATTGGGTTCGAGACTTGCCGACGCCCAGGTCAGGTTCCTGGGCCGCGTTGCATGGCGGTCAACCCGGCGATCCCGACCGCCGCGAGAAGCAAGATTGCGAACGAGAGACGTAGACTCGAGACCGTCGCGATCGCGCCGAATAGCGGCGGTCCGACAAGGAGCGACGCATAAGCCATTGTCGCCGACGTCGCGACGCCGAGCGAGGGCGAGCTCGCCGCAGCGGCGCTCGCGCTGAAAGCGGCGGGCACCATGTTGGCGACGCCTAGGCCGACAAGCGCGAAGCCGACGATGGCGGCAGGTTCCGAGACTGGTCCGGTCGCGAGCCCGATGCCCACGAACAATATAGCCGCGCCATAGAGAATGGTGCGTGTCCGGCCAATGGTGCGCACGACGCTGTCTCCGAGGAGGCGCCCTGCGATCATCATGAGGGCGTAGCCGGAAAAGCCGATGGCGGCCGCGCCGCTCGGCGCTCCAACCTCCGAACTCATGTAGAGCGCGCTCCAGTCGGTGACCGCCCCCTCCACCAAGACCGCCAGGAACGCGATGAGGCCCAGCGCCAGCAGCTTGCGCTCCGGCAGTGCAAAGATGCGGGTGGCTGCGCGTGTGTCGCCGATGCCGATCATACTACTCGCCGCGACCATGATGGCGAGGGCGAGCCCCGCCTCAAACCCGAGTTGAAGCGCTGGGCCGGCGCCGCGGGCTATAAGAAGGCCGCCCAAAGCCGAGCCTATAAGGCCGCCCGCGCTCCAGGCAGCATGGAAGGAGGACATAATGGCGCTTCCCCAGCGCGTCTCAATGACGCTTGCGTGGGCGTTCATCGGCACGTCCACGAGGATGTTTACGAAGCCGAACAGAAAGGCGCACGCTGCAAGAAAGCCGATCCCTGGCGACAGAATGTGGGTTTGGGGCAGGGCGGCGAGCAGGAGCGCCATCAGCGGTCCGGAGATTCGCAGCGCTCGCCCGGTGCCGCCTATCTTTGACGGCAGCACACCCGCGACCGGCATGGCGGTCAGGCCGCCAACGCCGGCGGCCAACAGCACGATCGAGAGGCGTGCGTCAGAAAGACCGAAGAGCGCCTTGATCTCAGGGATCGCAACCGCCCAGGCGCCAATGCAAAGACCGTTAGCGAAGAAGACGGCTGTGACCCCGGCGCGGGCGCGCACAGGACCCTCCGCCCGAGCGGGGCGTATCGTTGAGGAAAGACTCACGCGACGAAGCTACGGCGATCTCGGGGGCAAATGACGCCACCTCGAGCGGGCGCGCCTGCGGAGCGGTTCGGGAGATCGAGGCCTTGACGAGGGCGTTACGCTTTGACCGCCGAAAAGATCATAGGTCTGCCCCAGATACTCGCTCGAAGGCATTCCACCGTCGCCCTTGGCGGCGCCGGCGCCGGACGGCGGGTTGGCGGCGATCTGCTGTTGGAGCGCCTTGAGATCGGCGGCGCCCGCGTCCGCAGCGGCGGTCGCCTGCGCCGAGGACGGGATGGACACCGGCAACTGGTCGGCAGCGGACGCCGGCATCGAGGATTGCGAGCCGTCCTTTTGCCCGATTGCTGGCGAAGTCGCTTGTGCGACGGCGTGCTGCTGAGCACCCTGCGCCGCTGGCGAACTGGCGGGCGCGGACTGAGCCGGCGTTGTCGTTGCTTGCTTCGCGGCTTCCGGGGGGACGGTCTGCGGCTGCGGCGCGCCGGTGAGAGTCTGGAACGAAGCTTTCCCGGACGCGGGTTTCAAATCTGAGATCGGCGACGCTCTGAAGGGTTCGATCTGAACCGTCGCCGTCATGCCGGCCACAAGCTGAACGTCGTCGGGAACCTCGTCGATGTGAATGCGGACCGGCACGCGCTGGGCGAGGCGCACGAAGGTGAAGATCGGATTGACGGAGGCAAGCCCCGAAGCGTCCGGCGTCGCGTTGGGGACGTTGATGCCGCGCGCGAGCCCCTGAACCCTGCCGCGCAACAAGGGGGTGTAGCCCATCAGCTTGATCGTCGCCGCATCGCCTTCATGGATGCGGCTCAGCGCGGTCTCCTCGAAATAGGCGTCGACCCAGAACGAGTCGGAATTGACGAGCGAGAGCTGGAGGCTTCCCACGTCGGCGTAGTTCCCAAGCTGGGCGGACAGATTGGTGACATAGCCGTTGACCGGGGAGCGGACCTGAGTGCGCTTGAAATTGATGCGCGCCTGTTCGAGGTTCGCGAGCGCGGTCTGATAAGTGGCTTCGGCGGTGGTCGCCTGGCTGACGTAGGTCTGCCGCTCCTCCATGCTGACCGCGATGTCGTTAAGCTTGTCGCGTCTGATCATTTCGGCGCGCGCGTTGTCCGCGACCGCCTGCGCTTGCTCGACCGCGGCCTGCGCCTGACGGACGGCGATGGTATAGTTCCTGGGGTCGATCAGCATCAGAAGATCGCCCTTGTGAACGAATTGGTTGTCGGTGGTCGGTAAATTGACAATCTCGCCCGCCACCTGCGGGGCGATTTTCACGACATAGGCCCGCACTACGCCGTCGCGCGTCCATGGCGTTCCCATGTAATATTGCCAGGCGCCCCAGCCGAGCAGCGCCGCAAGCGCAACAACGGCCAGAGTCGCCAGAACAGGCAGGGCGTGCACGGACGCCAGGACCGGCCGGCGCCGGATCGCGGGCACGGTCCCAATGACATTGGCTTCTAATTCGACGCGGGACATCAGCGCCCCCAGCGCGCCATGACAAGGACGATCGAAGAGACAATCATAACATAGAGCGCGAGCTCGAACAGCGCCGGGTGCCAGACTTGCTCGGTCAGGCCAATACGGTCCCCCGCTCGCCTCAGCAGAAGATAGATGACCCAGGAGACGCCGAGGATCACCGCGATGGGCGCAACATAGAGGCCGAAAAGGTTGATTTCGTTGAATCTCATTGGAGCCGCCGGTCGAAATAAGACGCGAATTGGGAAAGCTGGCTCGAAATGACCAGGATGCTGGCCCGCAGGCTCAGTGGGATGCGGGATCTCGCGCGAGGCAGAGCGGCGACCCGGCGGTCGATGTCGGCGAGACGCGCAACCGCCAGGTCGCTTCGTCCTTCGGCCAAGGCCGCAAGCGCCGCATCGACCATCGCGCTCGGGACAAAACGCGGCGCGATGTGGCGAAGGCGGACGATCTCCTTGCCGACCGCGACGGCCGAGGCGAGCTCGGCGCGCTCGACCGGCTCGGCCTTGTCGGGCAGCGCAAGCAGGCGGGCGACGCCGCGGCCTTCCCACTCCTTCGCCTTACCCGGCGAGGCTCGTTTCGCCAGGCGTCTGAGGTCGGCGAGCGTCAACGCGAGCAGCCTCTGGGTGCGGGTCGCGGGCGACAAAGGTGGGATAACGAGCATGGCGACGACGCCGAAGGCGATGCCGGCAAGAATTGCGATTGCGCCATTCCAGAACCCCGATCCATTGTAATTCATGCCGTTTGTGATGTTGAGCATCGGCAAAAAATTGACCGCCGCCGCAAAGAAGAACATCGGCTTCCACCCCCGAGCATTCAGAAACCCCAATGGCACGAGCACAAGTCCGAGGGTCAGGCAGAGCGTGGGAAAGGTGACGACCTGCGGCAGGAGCCCGAACACCACGATAGCGGACAAGACCGCGCTCAGAGCGCTTCCGGAGAGAAACAAGAGCGATGCGGAATACGCCGCATCTCCCGACGGCGGCAACAGGATGACGATCACGGCGCAGAACGTGATCGCCGCCACGCCATTCGGCCAGGCGCTCACGACCCAGAACAGCGAGATCGTCCCGACCGCGAAGAGGACGCGCACGGCGTTGACAAACGCCGGCATCCAGTCGGCGACATGCACGCGCGCAGTTCCCCTGACGCCGACGACGTCGCGGGGGTCGATCACGCCCGTCAGGCCATTGAGGGCGCGCGCCATGCCGAGCATGCCGGCTGCCGCGTTGTCGGCCAGCAGCCTCTGCATCGGCGTCGATGCCTCAAAGCGCGTCAGCGACCGCACGGCCGAACAGCACCCGTCGCGCAACGCCGCGGGTTCGTCGGTGGAACCTGTCGCCTCCGGCGAAAGCCGCGCCCGCGGGAGTAGGTCGTGGACGGCGTTGGCCTCCCCGCGGGTCGCCGCATCGCCCTTGAGCGCGATCGCAATCGCAACCTTGCGCCAGGCCGACACCGTCTCCATGAGGCCGGCCACCCCCCGCTGCAGGACCGCGGACCGATAGCGCAGGTCGGACGACTCGCCGATCGCCGCGTCGATGATGGGATTGAGCGCAATGACGCGCCGCAGAAGCTCGCGTCGCAGCGCTCGAAGATGGTCCAGGTTCTCGCCGGCGGTCGCAAAACAGTCGGCAAATCCTTCCATGATCGCGCTCGACAAGGCCGCGCATTCGGTTGCGAGCTGTCGTCGCGAGTGGCCCAGATCCGTCAGGGCGAGCACGACCCCGGCGGAGACGATGCCGATGCAGATTTCGAGCGCGCGATCGATGGCGAAAATGGAGACGATTCCGTTCGTGCTTCCAACCGGCCCGAGCACGTCGATCGCGATGATCGCCGCGGTGTAGCCGGCGAGCGCCGCGGCGTAAGTCGCGAAATTGCGCAACAGCGTCGCGACGAAGGCCGAGGCCGCGCACCAGAGCGTGAGTCCGACGAGAAAACTCACCCGATCCTGGCGGAAGAAAGCAGCAAGGACCACAATGGCGATTGCGCCGACCACGGTTCCGATCATTCGGAACATCGATTTGCGCAGCGAGGCTCCGAGCACCGGCTGACAAACGAGCGCGGCTGTCGTCCCAGCCCAGGAGGGCTCGTTTAGCTCAAGCGCGAAGGCGACATAGAATGCAAGACAGACGGAAGCCCAGAGTCTCAGGCCGAACAGGAGCGCGGGAGTCGCAGTACGCAGCCATTCCGCGAACGGAGCGCCGGTTGAACCGCTGATCGTTGGTTGCGCCGCAGTCATGACGTAATCATATCACGGCAAGCAGCCCGCCATCGACATAGATGATCTGGCCGTTCACGTAATCCGACGCCGACGAGGCGAGGAACACGGTGACGCCGATCAGGTCATCCGGCTTGCCCCACCGGCCCGACGGTGTGCGGCCTTTGACCCAGGCGTCGAACTTGGGGTCGTCGAGCAGCGCCCGGTTCATTTCGGTCGCGATATAGCCGGGGCCGATCGCATTGGCCTGGATGTCATACTGTGCCCATTCCGCCGCCATCGAGCGGGTCAACATTCTCACGCCGCCCTTCGCGGCGACATAGGGCGAGATCGTCGCGCGCGCGACCTCGCTGGCGAGCGAGGCGATGTTGATGATCTTGCCGCCACGCCCGCGCGCGATCATGCGCTTCGCCGCCTCCCGGCCGACCTGAAATGAGCCGGTGAGATGGATGTCGACAACGCGCCGCCATTCGTCGGTCTTGAGATCCACCATCGGCTTGCGAAACTGAATGCCGGCGTTGTTGACGAGGATGTCGATCGCGACGCCCGTCGCGTCGAAATGCTCGAACGCTGCGATGACCGCCCCCTCGTCGGCGACATCGAAGGGGCGCGTTTCGATCTTAGGGCCGGCGTCCGCAAAAGACTTGGCAGCGGCCGCCAGCTTCTGCACGTCGCGGCCGTTGAGAATGAGTCTTGCGCCAGCCGCCGCGAGGCCGCGCGCCATCGCAAGCCCCAGCCCCTCCGAGGATCCAGTGATCAACGCGGTCTTACCGTTCAGGTCGAACAAACTAGGCAGGTTCATGGTCCCCCCTCGCGGCGTCGCTTCACGCGGCCAGATCGATCCGCACGGGCGTATGATCGGAAGCCTTGTCGCGCCCGCGCATCTCCTTGTCGATCGTGACCGATTGCAGCTTGTCGGCGGCCTCGGGAGACAAGAGCAAATGGTCGATGCGGATGCCGTTGTTCTTTTGCCAGGCGCCCGCCTGATAATCCCAAAAGCTGTAGAGCCCCGAAGCGTCTGTGGTTGCGCGCAAGGCGTCGATCAGGCCGAGCGAAATGAGCTCACGGAATTTGAACCGCGTCTGAGGCAAATAGAGAGCGTCGTTGACCCAATCCTCAGGTCGAGTGACGTCGCGCGCGTCGGGAATGACGTTGAAATCCCCAGCCAGCACCAACGGCTCCTCGTAGTCGAGGAGTTGGCGGGTGTGGATGATGAGCCGCTCCAGGAAGGCGAGCTTATAGGGGTATTTCTCCGTGCCCACGGGATTGCCGTTCGGCAGATAGACGCTCGCCACCCGCACCACGCCGTCTCCGGCCGGGACGACCGCCTCGATGTAGCGCGACTGCGAGTCGTTCTCGTCGCCCGGCAGTCCGCGCGCGACTTCAAAGGGCCGTTTCGAGAGGATGGCGACGCCATTGAACGTCTTCTGCCCGTGCGTCTCGATGTTGTAGCCAAGCTCCTCGATCTCCATCCGCGGGAACTGCTCGTCGAGGCACTTGATTTCCTGCAGGCAAAGAACATCGGGCTGCACCTCCTTCAAGTACGCGAGGAGGTGGGGCAGCCTTTGACGAACGGAATTGACGTTCCAGGTGGCGATGCGCAACTGTCAGGTCCTTGAGCTTAGTGAGCATGATCGTCATTGCGAGCGAAGCGAAGCAATCCAGGAGGCGCCGGGCGCTCTGCGGCTCCTGGATTGCTTCGTCGCTTTGATCCTCGCAATGACGTTTCGATCCGACCGCATCATACTCTAGAGGCGCCAATCTGCCATGGTCGGCTGGCATGGGGAGGGCGGGGCGTCGCCCTCCTAGGACTAACCCGCCTCAATCCTCGATTGCCTGATACGCCAGCGCGCGCAGATCCATCTCCGGCAGATCGAAGCTCATCATCGACTGAGTCATGAAGAGGCCGACGACCTCCTCCTTCGGATCGACCCAATAGTGGGTCTTCGCCGCCCCGGACCAGCCGAACTCTCCCGCCGAGCCGGGCGCGCCTGATTGCGCGACATCCAAAAGCACCCGCGAGCCGAGGCCGAAGCCATAGCCGGGAATCGGCAGCCCGCCAATTTCCAGAGGCAGCAGCGACGCCGGCACGATGTTCGCGTGCATGAGCTCGAGCGTCTTGCGTCCGATGACGCGCTCGCGGTCGAGTTTTCCGCCATTGGCCAGCACCTGGGCGAAGCGGAAATAATCGCCGATCGTGCTGAACAGACCATGGCCGCCCCGGACGAACACATCCGGCGCATCGACCGGGTAGGACTTCGACACGTCGAGGCGGTCGTTGACGCCGCTCATCCACGCCGTGAATTCGCTGCCCATGGTCACGCTGGCGTCGAGCACGTCGGGGCGGCCGTACATGGCGGCCACGCGGTCCCGTTTTTCGGGCGGGACGCCGAAAGCCGTGTCGGCCATGCCCAACGGCTCGAACAAGCGTTCCCGTAGGAACACACCAAGCGGACGGCCGGAAATCACCTCGATCACCCGGGCCGCGACGTCGATGCCGACGCTGTAGCGCCAGCGAGACCCGGGCTGGAAGGCGAGGGGAAACCGCGCCAGATCCTCGATTGCGGCTTCAAGGGTGTGGTGAGCAGCCAATAGCTTGGCTTCCGTGTACATTTTGCCGACGCCCGCTTCCTCGACGAAATGGTAGCTGAGGCCGCTCATATGGGTCATCAAGTCGCGAATCAGGATCGGGCGCACGGGAGCGACCAGACTTCCGTCGGCCTCCAGAACCTTCACGGCCCCGAAAGCTGGAATGTATTTCGCCAGCGGTTCGATCAGCCTGAACCGTCCTTCCTCGAGCAAGGTCATCAACGCGGTGCAGACGATCGGCTTCGTCATCGAGTAGAGGCGGAAGATCGTGTCGGCGGCCATTGGCGCGCCAGCCTCCTTGTCACGCCAGCCGAACGCGCCCGCGTGCACGACTTTGCCGCGGCGGGCGATGAGCGTGTTGACGCCTGCGTAAACGCCGCGATCGACATAGGCCTGCATGGCCGGACCGACACGCTCGAGGCGCCGGGCGCTCATTCCGACCGCTTCAGACGGTTCGACTGCGTAATTCATGCTTCCTCCATTTGTGGTCTCGGGCGCCACAACCGCTGTCGAAACTCCTCAGACACATTGGGCCCAGGCCGGGATCCTCGCGGAATTGGAGTTGCCCACGTCTCTCTAAGGCGGTACCTGCTTTAAACGACGAAATGACGAGGGCGTAAACCTCTGATGAGGGTTTAATGGCCAAGCGCAAGTTCACGATCGTTATGATCAAGCCGTCGCATTACGACGACGACGGCTATGTCATCCAGTGGCGCCGCTCGACCATCCCCTCGAACAGCCTGGCCAGCGTTTATGGCCTGTTGCTGGAATGCGCCGAAGCCCAGGTTCTTGGCCCCGACGTCGAAATCGAGTTCGAAATCTACGACGAGTGCAACACCATCGTCGATATCCCCGCCATTTCGAAACGCATTCTCGCCGACAGCGGCATGGTCGCTCTGGTCGGCGTCCAATCGAATCAGTTTCCGCGCGCGCTCGATATCGGCCGCCAGTTTCGCAAGCAGGGCGTGACGGTCGCCGTCGGGGGCTTCCACGTCTCGGGCTGCATGGCCATGCTGCCCGAACTGCCGCCGGATCTGAAAGAGGCGCAGGCGCTGGGCATGATCCTGTACGCGGGGGAGGGCGAAAACCGGCTCGCGGAGTTTCTCAAGGACGTCGATTCGGGCAAGCCGAAGCCCGTCTACAATTACCTGAACGACATGCCGGACATGGCCGCCGCGGCAATCCCGGTGCTGCCGCGCCCCGTCGTGACCAAGGTCGCCGGGCACTACACCAGTTTCGACGCTGGGCGGGGCTGCCCGTTTCAGTGCAGCTTCTGCACCATCATCAACGTTCAGGGCCGCAAGTCGCGCTTTCGGACCCCGGACGATGTCGAGGCGATCGTGCGCGCCAATGCCGCGCAGGGGGTTACGCGCTTCTTCGTCACGGATGACAATTTCGCCCGCAACCGCAACTGGGAGCCGATCCTCGATCGGCTGATCGAGTTGCGGGAGAACCAGGGTTTTCGGATCAGGCTTCTGCTGCAGGTCGACACGCTCTGCCACAGGATTCCGGGCTTTATCGAGAAGGCGGCGCGGGCGGGCTGCAACGCGGTCTTCATCGGGCTCGAGAACATCAATCCGGCCTCCCTCATGGGCGCGAAGAAGCGTCAGAACAAGATCTGGGAATATCGCGACATGCTGCAGGCCTGGCGGCGCGCCAAGGTCATGACCTGGGCCGGCTACATCCTCGGCTTTCCCACCGATACGCCGGAATCGATCGCCCGCGACATCGAGAC
>DATCEJ010000057.1:0-12125 GCA_036510135.1 Roseiarcus sp.
CGCCCTTCTGGGGATCGAGCAGCGGGACGGGAAGGTGGTGCTGCGGGACGACCTGTTCGAGGCCAAAGGGGGTCTTAAGGTGCAGTCGCTGCGGATCGGAGAAACGACTTGGACCCCGAACGGGAAGCCCTGAGAGGGCAAATCACCCGAACTTTGCCGGCGGTTCGCCCGCGGCGATCCCGTATCGCGCCGTATTTGCCTTAAAGTCGGCCTGAAATTGCCGCGCCGTTGCGGTGCGGCGCGCTTTCTGGCAAGACGCGCCCCAACAAACCGCGGGGGGAGCGCCCGCGGCCTTGAAACGGGACTTTCGCGCATGCTTTTCGGCCTGATCATCGTCTGTGGACTGCTCTCCATTGTCTACGGCGTCTATACGGTTAATAGCCTCATGGCGGCGGACGCCGGCACCGCGAGGATGCAGGAAATTTCCGGCGCGGTGGCGGAAGGGGCGCAAGCCTATCTGCGACGTCAATATACCACCATCGCGGGCGTCGGCGTCGTCGTGTTCATTGGGCTCGGGCTTCTGTTGTCGTGGACGGTGGCGATCGGGTTCGCGATCGGCGCCATCCTCTCCGGGGCCGCGGGATTCATCGGCATGAACGTCTCGGTGCGGGCCAATGTGCGCACCGCTCAGGCGGCGACAAAATCGCTCGCCGGCGGTCTCGACATCGCCTTTCGCTCGGGCGCGGTTACGGGTCTCCTCGTCGCCGGTCTCGCGCTTCTCGGCGTGGCCGGGTACTTTGGCTTTCTCACCAGCGTCCTTGGCCACGGCGTCGCGGACCGGGAGACGATCGACGCGCTGGTCGCGCTCGGCTTCGGCGCTTCGCTGATCTCGATCTTCGCCCGGCTTGGCGGCGGCATCTTCACCAAGGGCGCGGACGTCGGCGCCGACCTCGTCGGCAAGGTCGAAGCGGGCATTCCCGAGGACGATCCTCGCAACCCTGCGACCATCGCCGACAACGTTGGCGACAACGTGGGCGATTGCGCCGGCATGGCTGCCGACCTGTTTGAGACCTATGCGGTGACGGTTGTGGCGACGATGGTGCTCGCCTCGATCTTCTTCGAGAACACGCCGGCGCTCGTTCCGACGATGATGTATCCGCTCGCGATCTGCGCCGCCTGCATCGTCACCTCGATCATCGGCACTTTCTTCGTCAAGCTCGGCGCCAACGGCTCGATCATGGGCGCGCTTTACAAGGGCCTTATCGCGACCGGCGTTCTCACCATCCTCGGCCTCGCCATAGCCACCACCTATGTCGTCGGCTGGGGCGAGATCGGAACCGTGGCCGGTCAGGCGGTCATCGGCTCGCGCCTGTTCGTGTGCGGCCTCGTCGGACTTGCCGTCACCGGCCTCATCGTCGTCATCACCGAATACTACACCGGCACCGGAAAACGTCCGGTCAACTCGATCGCGCAAGCTTCCGTCACCGGCCACGGCACCAACGTGATCCAGGGGCTGGCGGTATCGCTCGAATCCACGGCGCTGCCGGCGATCGTCATCATAGCGGGCATCATCTCGAGCTATCAGCTCGCAGGCCTCTTCGGCATCGCGATCGCGGTGACGACCATGCTCGGTCTGGCCGGAATGATCGTCGCCCTCGACGCCTTCGGTCCGGTCACGGACAACGCCGGCGGGATCGCCGAAATGGCCGGGCTGCCCAAGGAAGTGCGGCAGTCGACCGACGCCCTCGACGCGGTTGGCAACACCACCAAGGCGGTGACCAAGGGCTACGCCATCGGTTCGGCGGGCCTCGGGGCGCTGGTTCTGTTTGCGGCCTACACCAACGACATCCGGCACTTCACCGAAACCGGCGCGCCCTATTTCAAGGATCTCGGCCCCGTGTCGTTCGATCTTTCGAACCCCTACGTGGTCGCGGGCCTCATCTTCGGCGGGCTTATCCCCTATCTGTTCGCCGGCATCGCGATGACTGCAGTCGGCCGCGCGGCGGGCGCAGTGGTGCTCGAAGTGCGCAGGCAGTTCAAGGAAATGCCGGGCATCATGAATGGCACGCAGCGTCCCGATTACGGACGGGCCGTCGATTTGCTGACGCGCGCGGCGATTCGTGAAATGATTATTCCCTCGCTCCTGCCGGTGCTGGCGCCGTTCGTCGTCTATTTCGTCGTCCTGTGGATCTCGGGTTCGAAGGCGTCGGCCTTCGCCGCGCTTGGCGCGTCGCTGCTTGGCGTCATCGTCAACGGTCTCTTCGTCGCCATCTCGATGACCTCGGGCGGCGGCGCGTGGGACAACGCCAAGAAGAGCTTCGAGGACGGCTTCGTCGACAAGGACGGCGTCAAGCATCTGAAAGGCTCGGAAGCCCACAAGGCGTCCGTCACCGGCGACACGGTCGGCGACCCCTACAAGGACACCGCGGGCCCTGCGGTCAATCCGGCGATCAAGATCACCAACATCGTCGCGCTGCTGCTGCTGGCGATCCTGGCGAAGTGAGCTGTTGGCCGCTCATTGAAGACTTAGCTTGATCGGATGAGCGAGCAATCCGACCGTGACCCGATCTCTGGAATCTTCCGAGAGATCACCTGGGAGATCGGCGAGTCTGAATTGCAGAAGTCGGTCATGGCTGTAGAGACATTCGAAGCCCTGCGGGATGGCCAAACCAACGTCAGGGAAATCCGCGCCAAGATCCGCCAGAAGCGCAAGCTGAAGTTTACCCCATCAACAGGCAAGTGGACCGACAACCCAAGCGACAGGCTCGTCAATGAACATGCCTGGGTCCTGTCGCTGATGAATCAAGTTGGTATGATCGAAAAGGTCGATCAACGTACACATCAAAACGCCTTTTGCCCGGCGCGGAGCAAAAGCTATCGGAAGTCGTTGACTTCTTTCGGAGCAACGAACCGTTTGAGTGGGAGCCCGGGCCCTACAAAAAGGCTCCGGAATGGTGACGAGCGACGCGCGATCGCCAAGGATTGTTTCAGCGCTGCTCTGAAATCAAGACAGAACGCGGAGCGATCGCACGCGCGAAAAATCGCGGTCGTGAGTGACGAGCGCCGCGGCGTTGATAGCCAGCGCGCTCGCGGCCTGGACAGCGTCGGCTAGGCCCAGCCGGAGCGACGCTCGCAATCGCGCCGCGCTTTCGGCGATGTCCACATTGAGGTCGACCGGTCGCCACGATTCGAGAATGGCGCGATAGCGCCTGGCAAGCGCCTCGTCGCCAGTCTTCATGGGACCCGTCAGAACCTCGGCGATCGTGATTGTTGCAATGGCGAAGCGCAACCGGCCGGCCGCATGCGCCTCGAAGAGGGGCCTGAATCGCAACGCCAGCTTGGGATGATCCTCCAAGACATAAATGATCGGCGCTGAATCAATAAGGAGGAGCGCGCCTTCCGGCAAGTCGCCAAAAGCTAGCGACTCCATTCGTCGCGCAATTTGCGGATGGTCCGAGCGCTATTCAGGCCCCAAAGCGCGCGACCGGACCCAGCCAAAGGCGTCAGCGGCTCCTGCCGAGCCACGGCGACATAGTCGTCGATCGGCACGAGCGCCGCGACAGGGCGACCACGCCTCGTAATGACTGTGGACTGTCCGTTCTCCGCCGCTTCGAGCAAATGAGGAAGCTGGTTGCGCGCTTCCTCGGCGCCTTTGTGAATCACCGTGCTGATCTCCAGTACATTAACCGTACAGCGCTGTACGGTTCTGGGTCAAGGACAATTTCCACGGCTGTTCAACCGAACAAGGCGCGAGGCTCGGAAAGAGCCGCGAACGCTGGTTGACCGCTTAAGCCGGCAGCCCGACGGCCGAGCGCGGTCGCGGCCACAGAGCGACCCGCATCCGTTGGCCTCAGGTAAACTTGAACAGGCCGCCCATCATATTCTTGAGGAAGTCGGGCTCCGAGCCGCCGGTCGGCGTCGTGCGGCTGACGAAGTCGAACACCTTGCCGTCCTTCATGCCGTAATTGGCGATGCGGTCGACCTTGCCACCCTTGTCGAAATAAACCGCAAGGACGTGCTGATCGGTCATCTTCACCGGCATGAACGCCAGCGTATGCTGCATCTTCTGCCCGATATAGTACCAGGCGTCGCCGCCGACCGTGGATGTGGTCGAGGGGGTGCCAAGCGCTGCAAGCGCTTCCGGCTTGGTGGTGACGCCCATTTTGAGCTGCGAAACCGTATCCTCGTCGACCTGATAGCCACGGGCGAAATCGCCCTCGTAGCCAAGGCAGCCGCTGACCGTGAGCGCCGCGCAGAGGGCCAATCCCAACGTTGCTCGGCGATGGATTTTCGGCGCCATTCGCATTCCGTCTCTCTTGACCAGTTCTTCGCCTTGCCAGACCGGGCGCGGATGCCTAACTCATCAACCCTGACCAGAGCAAGGCGCAAGCCGCCGCTCGCAGGACATCGATATGATCATGGCCCAATGGCGCGCGCGACGCGCCAGCAAAACACTCATCGAGCAGATTCGAGGCGAGATCGTGGCTGCGGCGCGCCGCCCGGAGCTGTACGAGGCGCTGGCGGCTCCCGACCGGATCGACGGCCGGTTCGAGCTTCTAACCCTGCACGCCGGGCTCGTCCTGCGTCGGTTGGCGGCCCTGGGCGGCGTCGGGGACGCGATCGCCCAGGATCTGGTGGATAGCCTGTTCGCCCATTTCGACGACACGCTGCGCGAGATCGGGCACTCGGATATTGGCGTGGCGAAGCGCCTGAAGACGATGGGGAGCGCCTTCTACGGCCGCAATGCTGCTTACGCGGCCGCGCTCGACGACGCTTTGCCCGACGACCTCGCCAGGGCGCTTGCCCGGAATGTTTACGGCGCCACGGGTCCTGAGGCGGAGCCGAAAGCGGAAGCGCTGGCCCGGCATATCGTTTCACTCGACGCCGCCTTGGCGACAATCCCGATCGAGGCTTTCACGGCCGGCCGTTTTCGTTTCCCGCCTGGCTCGATCGCCGCCGGAGTTGCTCATGACTGAGAAGACGATCTTCTCTCGTCTCGTGCGCGTCGACGCTCTTCCTCGCGAAGGTCAAGTCGTCGCGATTGAGGCCAGTCCCGCCGAGAGGGAAGAACTTGCATCGTTCTATAGGCTTCCGGCCATCGCGGCCTTGACGGCGACGTTGCGCGTTGACCCCTGGGGCAAGGGCAGGGCGCGCGTTACCGGCGCCGTCCACGGGGAGCACACTCAAATCTGCGTCGTTTCGCTCGAGCGGTTTCCGGCGACCGTCGACGAGGACGTGGACGTGAGGTTCGCGCCGCAGACAGCGGCCAAGTCTGGACCCAGGTCCGGATCCATGGCGACTGAGGAAACGCAAACTTTTTCGCTCGCCGACGAAGACGAGCCCGACCCCGTCATCGACGGAAAAATCGACCTCGGCGCCCTCACGGCGGAACTCTTCGCTCTCGGCCTCGACCCTTATCCGCGCAAGCCGGGCGCGGTCCTGGATGAGGAGCGCACGAATTCAGAGCCAACTGGCTTGCCATTCGCGGCGCTCGCCCAGCGGGACAAATCGGGCCAAGAATAGGGCTAGAATATTGCCTGTTGATGGCAAGATAGCGGCATTGCATAAAATCTAGCCACAAGTTAACGTCCGCACCGCGGAGCTCGACGACGGCTCCGAGCCAAGCTTTGCGCAACTCAAAAATCGCGTGAGCGCACGGCGACGAGGGAGGGACACTATGGATCTCATCACTGCATTGGCGGTCAGCATCGGCGTGCTCGGCGGCATCGCGGCGTTTGTGCTCTTGTCGCCGTTCGGGATGGGCATGCAAATCTGGGTTGCGTTCATCGCCTGGGCGACATTCTATCATTGCGGGGGCAAGGAGGCCGGACTCACCAAGGCGCTCACAGGCAATATATTCGGCGCCATCCTGGCCTGGATCGCGCTGCTGTTGGTCACCCAGATCCCGCTCGGCGGCGTCCTTGGCGTCCCGTTATGGGGCGGGATATGCGTCCTGATCACGGTCTTCATCATCGTCTACGCCGCCAAGGCGCCGATGCTGAGCGACATTCCGGCAAACGTGCTCGGATACGCTGCTGTCGCCGGCCTCGCGTTGACGGGCAACAAGCTTGGCGTGGTCACCTCGGCCTCGCTCGAGAACCCCTTCGTCGTTGGCGTGATCTCCCTGATCATCGGCGCGGTGCTCGGCTACATTTCCCAGAAGATCGCCGTCGCGCTGGTCAAGGCATAGCGCGAGGCGAATGCCGAAGCCTGTGGAGGTTCGTCGATTCGCGGGTGAAGCAGGGCCGCGAGCCGGCGGCCCAGCGAATCGTCGACGCCCCGCGGGCCTTCGGTAAAGCGCCTTTCTTCCGCCAAAAGAATCCCTCAGTGGCGACCGTGTTCCGGCGGCGAGCGACCATTGAATTGGTTGCACGGTGGTGCTGACGGTTGGCGCGGTCTGGTTTTCTTCGTGCACATTTTGGCTATTGGGCGAGGACCTCGGCCGCCAAATAGAACCGTTGCGGGCTGCGTCGAACACAAGTTTCTTGCGTTGCCTTGCACGGCGGAGCCGCTATTGTCGCGCCGCGCCGCGCCGTCCGGGCAACGCGCTAGACGTGGTCGGACGAGGGAATGGCAGGCGACGTTCGCATAGCGCTGGACGCGATGGGAGGCGACCATGGGCCAACGATCGTCCTGTCCGCGGCGGCGCTCGCGCTTGAACGCCTTCCCGACCTTGAGTTTCTTCTCTACGGCGATGAGGGCGTAATCGGGCCCATCCTCGAGCGTCATCCCAAGCTGGCCGCCAAGTCGCGCGTTTTCCATACCGATGTCGCGGTTAAGATGAGCGACAAGCCAAGCCAGGCGCTGCGCAAGGGAAGACGCGTCTCGTCGATGTGGCAGGCGATCGAAGCGGTGAAATCGGGCGCGGCCGATTGCGCGGTCTCCGCCGGCAACACCGGCGCCTTGATGGCGATGGCCAAGTTCTGCCTGCACACGATGGCGCCGATCGAGCGGCCTGCGATCGCGGCGATGTGGCCGACATTGCGGGGCGAATCCATCGTGCTCGACGTCGGCGCGACCATTGGCGGCGATGCGCAGCATCTCGTCGATCTGGCCGTGATGGGCGCGGCGATGGCGCGAATCGTCTTCCACATCGATTCTCCCACTGTGGGTCTCCTCAATGTCGGGACCGAAGAGATCAAGGGCGTCGAGGAGGTGAAGGCGGCAGGGCGCGTCTTGCGCGAGGCCAGCCTGCCCAACATGCGCTATCACGGCTTCGTTGAAGGCGACGATCTGGGCAAGGGCGCAGTCGACGTTTTTGTCACCGAAGGCTTCACCGGCAACATCGCGCTCAAGACCGCCGAGGGCACCGCAAAACAGCTCGGTCAGTATATGCGCGAGGCCGTCAAATACGATCTCATGTCGCGCATAGGCTTCCTGTTCGCTCGCAAGGCGATCACTGCGATGCGCGCCAAAATAAGCCCGAGGGCCAGCGGCGGCGTCTTTTTGGGACTTGACGGCGTCGTCATCAAGGCCCATGGCGGCGCAGACGCCGAGAGCTACGCTGGCGCCGTGGAATTAGCGTATGACATGGTTCGTCAAGAATTGCTCGGCAAGATTCGGGAAATGATCGCCCATGCCAACGGGTTCCGTCCCGCGCCCGCGCGAACGCGCCGCCCAGTCTTGACCAGGGAAAAATCCCGCTCATGAGCCTTGCATCCCCTCCGCCAGTCGAGCGTCGTGCGCGGCGTTCTGAGCAGGAAGCGCCCCGTGGCCGCTCGCCAGGTTTGATCCGCGCCTGCGTGCGCGGTTCTGGCTCTGCGCTACCCGCGCGCGTGGTCTCGAACGCCGAGCTGGCGACGACGGTCGATACGTCGGACGAATGGATCGTGCAGCGCACCGGCATCCGCCAGCGCTATCTCGCCGGGCCTGACGAAACCACATCCTCGCTGGCCCTCAAGGCGGCTCGGACCGCGTTGCGCAGCGGCGGGATAGAGGCGGGCGACATTGACCTTGTCATTGTCGCCACGTCGACGCCGGATTACACGTTTCCGGCTGTCGCGACGCAAGTTCAGGCCGCACTCGGCATCGTCGAGGGCGCCGCTTTCGACCTCCAGGCGGTCTGCAGCGGCTTCGTCTACGCAGTCGTGACGGCGGAAAAATTTCTGCGTTCCGGCTCGCATAAGCGCGCGCTCGTGATCGGCGCGGAGACTTTCTCGCGCCTCCTGGATTGGAATGACCGCACGACCTGTGTCCTGTTCGGCGACGGGGCGGGAGCGATCGTGCTCGAGGCGCGCGACAGCGACGGCCGGCTCGCCTCGCCCGGCGTGATCGCCTCGCGCCTGCGCGCGGACGGCCGGCATCGCGAGAAGCTCTACGTCGACGGCGGGCCGTCGACCACCGGGACCGTTGGCCATTTGCGGATGGAAGGCAAGGAAGTGTTCCGCCACGCGGTCGGCATGGTGACCGACGTAATCAAGGGATGTTTCGCCGACGCGGGCGTCACGGCGGACGAGATCGACTGGTTCGTGCCGCATCAGGCCAATCGCCGCATCATCGATGCTTCCGCGGACAAGCTCGGCATTGCGCGCGACAAGGTGGTCATCACAGTCGACCAGCACGGCAACACTTCCGCCGCCTCGATCCCCCTTGCGCTCGACACCGCCGTCAAGGACGGCCGCATCAAGCCCGGCGATCTGGTGATGATCGAAGCCATGGGCGGCGGCTTCACCTGGGGCGCGGCGCTGATCCGCTGGTGAAGGCGCGAGCGGCGCCGCGTCACGAACGGCGATCGTCATTGCGAGCGAAGCGAAGCAATCCAGGAGTCGTCAGGTGCCCTACGGCCCCTGGATTGCTTCGTCGCTACGCTCCTCGCAATGACGGCTCGTGCGTTACTCGAACGCGAAAATGCGTTTCCAGTCGTTTTTCATGCTGACGACGATCCAGCCATCCTTGGTCGCCTCGTCGTAAAGCTCCGGGGAAAAGCGGCCGACTTTGGTCTCGGGCAGGCTCTGCGCGGGCCCGTACGCGTATTCCCGCGCGCCGTCGTCGTGAAGCACCAGCATCGCGAGGCGCACCCCGCCGCCCGCCTTCGTATATTCGAGCATCTGTCGGTCGCCGGTTGAATTGCCGAACGCAAGGTAGGGCCGCCGGCCAATCATGAAATTGATGCCCTCGGGCTTGCCTGCGTTGTCGTCGTTGAGCAGGAGCTTCGGCTCCTTGATGAGGACGGGCCCTTTCGCGCCATAGTGAAAGCTGAGCGCGCCCGCCGTGCCGACGACCTGCTCGGGTGGGACGCCGTAAACCCGCTCCGCATAGACGCGCACGAAACCCTGGCCGCCGCCGGTGACGATGTATGTGCGGTACCCGACGCCGCGCAGATATTTGAGAAGCTCGATTTGCGGCGCATAGACGAGATCGGTGTAAGGCCGCTTCCAGCGCGGATCGCGCGCCTCGGCGATCCATTTCGCGACGTCGTCGCGGTATGTGTCGACATCCATTCCGGTCAGCGTTGCGGCGGCCATCTTAACGAGCGACTCGAGGCCAAGCCGCGTGATCGCCTCGCGATCGCCGGTTAGCACGGTGCGGAACGGTTCGACCTTGGCCAGCTCGGGCTTCGCCTTCACCAGCGCCGGCACGCGATCGAAGCAATAGACGAGCTGCGTATAGATCGGATGCTCGACCCACAGCGTGCCATCCTGGTCGAAGGTCGCGATGCGGTCGGCGAGCGGCACGAAATTCGGGCTTGCGGCGTCGGTCGTTGCGTGGACGAATTTGACGATCGCGTCCTTTGCCGGCCCGGCGTTCCATGAGAGCAGGGGATCGCCTTCAGCGCTCGCCCGCCCGGCGAGGCTGAGTGCAGCCGCCCCGCCGAGCATAAGCGCCGTAAACTCTCGACGGCGCACTTCCATCTCGAGCCGCCAGTTCCAAGGCTTAAGCGAGCGAGATGCTCATTCCGCTGAGGTCGATCGAGAAGCTGAAGCCGACCTGGCGTCCGTGAAGGCGCAGCCTCACGCCGTTGGCATTGGAGAGCTGCGCGTTGCTTCTGCCCCCCGCAATCGACATGCCGGCGCCGATGGCCGAGTAAAGGCCGGCAATGTCGCCCGGAGAGTGGATGTTGGTAGCGGAGCCAATCAAGTCGGTAGCCGAGACGCCGATCAGCGCGCCGGCGCTGATGCCGCCCACTCTGAGCGGATAGCGCTGTCCTCGGAAGGTCAAAACGCCGCTGCCGCCGGTCACGCCGAAGATGAAACCGGCGCTGGCGATGTGCAGGGAGACCGAGCCTGTCGCGGCTTCGGCCGGCACGACAAAGGCTGCGGTCGCGAGACCGGCGCCCGATAGAATAAGGCTGCGACGCGTAATGGTGCTCATGTCAAACTCCCCGATTAAGTCCCGCTTATAAGCGCGCGGTTTCAGCACGAGCCTAGCCCAGCTGCGCTGCGCGGGATGGAGTTTACAGGCGTTGGGTTCGATTCGCTAACGCTAAAGGGTCGGCCCCGTTTTGGCCGAGTGGCGAAGCGCGAAGACGCTCGTCGAGCTGATCGGCGTCACGCCTGACCGGCGTCCGAGCCGTGTCGCGACCGACGGACGCGTATGGTCAAGATGCCGATGAGCGCCAGCGCGATGACGGCGAACGAGACTCGTCGTGGCGCCGAGCGCATAAATCTCCGCCCCGCGCAAGATTGCGGCGTCTTCCGACGCCGTCCGGGATATGGAGGACGCAACAAAAAGGGCGGCCCTTCGGCCGCCCTTTCGTTCTCGATGTCGAGTGGCGCGAGACTTAGAAGTCCATCCCGCCCATTCCGCCCATGCCGCCACCGCCGCCGCCCATCGGCATCGCGGGGGCTTCCTTCTTCGGCTTGTCGCCGATCATCGCTTCGGTGGTGATGAGGAGGCCGGCCACGGAGGCGGCGTCCTGCAGCGCGGTGCGTACGACCTTGGCCGGATCGACGATGCCGGCCTCGATCATGTCGACATACTCTTCCGTCTGGGCGTTGAAGCCGTAGGTCTGCGACTTGTTTTCGCTGATCTTGCCGACAACAATCGAGCCTTCGTTGCCGGCGTTTTCAGCGATCTGACGGATCGGCGCCTCGAGAGCCTTGAGCACGATGCTGATCCCGGCCTGCTCATCGGCGTTCTCGCTTCTGAGCTTGGAGACGGCGATCTTGGCGCGCAGAAGCGCGACGCCGCCGCCCGGAACGATGCCCTCTTCGACCGCCGCGCGGGTGGCGTTGAGCGCATCGTCGACGCGGTCCTTCTTTTCCTTGACCTCGACCTCGGTCGCGCCGCCGACGCGGATCACCGCAACGCCGCCGGCGAGCTTCGCCAGACGCTCCTGCAGCTTCTCCTTGTCGTAATCGGAGGTCGTGTCCTCGATCTGGGCCTTGATCTGGGAGATCCGGCCCTCGATGTCGGACTTCTTGCCGACGCCGTTGATGATCGTGGTGTTTTCCTTCTCGATCCGGACGCGCTTGGCCCGGCCGAGCATCTGGATCGTGACGTTCTCGAGCTTGATGCCGAGATCCTCGGCGATCATCGTGCCGCCGGTCAGGATGGCGATGTCCTCGAGCATCGCCTTGCGGCGGTCGCCGAAACCAGGCGCCTTGACCGCTGCGACCTTGAGGCCGCCGCGCAGCTTGTTGACGACCAGGGTCGCCAGCGCTTCGCCCTCGATGTCCTCAGCAATGATGAGGAGCGGCTTGCCGGTCTGCACCACGGCCTCAAGCACGGGGAGCATCGGCTGCAGCGAGGAGAGCTTCTTCTCGTGGATGAGGATGTAGGGATCCTCGAGCTCCGCCAGCATCTTCTCGGCGTTGGTGATGAAATAAGGTGAGAGATAGCCGCGGTCGAACTGCATGCCCTCGACAACGTCGAGCTCGGTCTCGAGGCTCTTGGCCTCCTCGACCGTGATGACGCCCTCGTTGCCGACCTTCTGCATCGCGTCGGCGATCATCTTGCCGATCGACTTGTCGCCGTTGGCGGCGATCGAGCCGACCTGCGCCACCTCCGAGGATTCCTTGATCTTCTTGGAACGCTTGGCGATGTCCTTGACCGCCTCGGCGACGGCGAGATCGACGCCGCGCTTGAGGTCCATCGGGTTCATGCCGGCCGCGACCAGCTTCGCGCCCTCGCGGACGATCGCGTGGGCGAGAACCGTGGCGGTGGTGGTGCCGTCACCGGCGGTGTCGTTGGTCTTCGAGGCGACCTCGCGGACCATCTGCGCGCCCATGTTCTCGAACTTGTCC
>DATCEJ010000058.1:0-4465 GCA_036510135.1 Roseiarcus sp.
AGCAGAACCGCGACAACGCCATCCTGCGCCATTGCAGCAAGACCCTCCTCGTCCGCATATTCCAGATGATCGGCCGAGAGCGCACTGAACTCGGCGGCAAGCGCTGCGCCACCCGAATTCGACAATTGGTCCGCATGCAGCTTGACCGGAAGCCCTGCGCGTTTCGCGGCGGTGAAAACACGAGCGATCTCGTCGCGCGTGAAAGCGATCCGCTCGCAAAACCCGTCCACGGCGTCGATCAAGCCCTCGTTTGCTAGGGCAGGGAGCATGGTCTCGGCGACATAAGAGACATAGGCGTCACGTTTGTCGGCAAATTCAGGCGGCAAAGCGTGCGCGCCCAGGAACGTTGCGCGGATCGCGACATCACGTTGTTTGGCGAGCCGGCGTACAACGCGGAGCGATTTGCGCTCGGCGTCAAGGTCGAGCCCATAGCCGGATTTGACTTCGACCATGCCTACACCCTCGGCGACAAGAGCGTCCAACCGCTTGAGCGCCGATCGGACGAGCTCATCTTCGCTCGCGGCGCGGGTCGCGCGCACCGTGGAAAGAATGCCCCCGCCTGCGCGAGCGATCTCTTCATACGTTGCGCCGGCGAGCCTCAGCTCAAATTCGCGCGCCCGATCGCCCCCATAAACAAGGTGGGTATGGCAATCGATCAGAGCAGGCGTGATCCAGCGACCCTCGCAATCCACGATGCGGGCGCCGTTGCGCCGCGCGGTCGGAAGCTCGTGCTGCGCGCCTGCGAAAACAATTCGCCCTTGGGCGGCGGCGATGGCGCCAGACTCAATGATTCCAAGTCCCGTCCGCGCTGGCGCGAACGTCGCCAGACGGGCATTGAGCCAAACCGTATCGAGAGGGTTGGGAGTGTTCGTTTGAACCATGGCGCTCAACGGCTTCCCGCCGCAGACCATTCATGCTTAGACCGAATTGCCCGAAAGGCAAGGGAGCGGTTCGGCAGCTGATCGAGACAAGCGGAGACGACGGGTGCCTGTCCTTTACGCCGCAAGAGCACTGACCCCTGAGGGTTGGAAGTCCGACGTTCGCGTGGCGATTGACCGCGGCGCGATCGCGACCGTGGAAACGGAAGCGTCAGCGCAGGAGGGGGACGAGCATCACGCGATCATGGCGCCGGCGGCCGCGAACCTGCACAGCCACGCCTTCCAGCGGGCCATGGCCGGCCTCGCCGAAGTTAGGGGCAAGGGCGACGACACCTTCTGGACCTGGCGCGAGACCATGTATCGCTTCGCGCTGATGATGTCGCCGGACGACGTCGAGGCGGTCGCCGCGCAGCTTTATGTCGAGATGCTGGAGGCGGGGTTCGCCGCCGTCGCCGAGTTCCACTACCTCCATAGCGACCCCGATGGTTCGCCTTACGCTGAGCCTGCGGAAATGGCCGGCCGTATTCTGTCCGCGGCGCGCCGCGTCGGTATAGGCATGACGCTGCTTCCGGTCTTCTATGCCCATTCAACGTTTGGCGGAGCGCCGCCCAGGCCCGAGCAGAGGCGGTTTGTCAACGATCTCCAATCATTCGCCCGCCTGGTCGAAGATTGCCGCGAGATGATCAAGGTGGATGAGGGAGAGGCGATCGGCATAGCGCCCCACAGCCTTCGCGCCGTGACGCCGAGCGAATTGTCCGAGCTTATGTCCGTCGCCGGTGACGGTCCCATTCACATTCACGCGGCCGAACAAGTCAAGGAGGTCGAGGACTGCGTCGCCTCGTTGGGCGCTCGTCCGGTGCGCTGGCTGCTCGACCATGCCGGCGTCGACGCAAGGTGGTGCCTCATCCATGCAACCCACATGGATGAGAGCGAAACCCGGGACCTTGCGCGCTCGGGCGCGGTCGCCGGGCTTTGTCCAATCACGGAAGCCAATCTCGGCGATGGAATCTTCAACGCGGCGAATTACATCCGTGCCGGCGGACGCTACGGCGTGGGCGCCGACTCGAACGTCTCAATTGGCGTCGCCTCGGAATTGCGCCAGCTCGAATATGCGCAGAGATTGCGGGAGCGGGCGCGCAACGTCTGCGCTCTGCCGGGCTCGTCATGCGGCCGGGCGATGCTCGATGCGATCTGGCTCGGCGGCGCCCAGGCCTTGAGGCGAAACTCCGGTAAACTGGCGCCCGGCGCGTCTGCCGACATTCTCACCTTTCGCGCGGACCATCCCATGCTCGCCGGCAAGGCTGACGATCAGGTGCTCGATGCGTGGATATTCGCGAGCGGCAATCCGCTTGTCGATTGCGTCTGGAGCGGTGGACTGAAAGTCGTCGCCGGCGGCCGGCACGTGTTCAGAGACGAGATCGCTCAGCGATTCTCAAAGACGATGCGGGAACTGATGCCAGCGTATTGAACCAAAAACACCGCCTTACCTGCGCCCGCCAAGCTCATCGATATGGACCAGCAGGTCGGCCGGGTCCTCGTAGACGCGGAAGGCCGTGGCTTGTTGCAGTTCAGTCGCGCCATAGCCGCCGCATAAGAGGCCGACCCCGAGCGCACGACAGCGCGCCGCCGCGAGCATGTCCCAGATGCTGTCCCCGACCACGACGGCTCTCTCGATCGGCGCGTTCAACCGGGCGGCGGCGGACAGGAACAGATCGGGGTCAGGCTTGGCGTATTTGACCTGATCGCGTGTAACGACCGGAGTTACAGCGGGATCGACGCCGAGCGCGGCGAGGTTGACCGCCGCGGTCTCCATCCGCCCACTGGTGGCGATCGCCCAGGGAAGTCCGGCGTTGGTCAGCCAAGCCAATAATTCCCGAGCGCCGGGCAGCGGGCGGATGGAGGCGGACATCCGGCGATAGGCTTGCGTATGCAGATGGCGCAGGCGCTCGAGCCGGTCATCGCTGAGGTCCGTTCCGGTTTCGCGTTTGAGCTGATTGGTGAACAGGCCGCCGCTCATGCCGATCTTGCGATGGATGCGCCATACCGAGATGTCCACGCCTTCGGCGTCCAGGGCCTCTTTCCAGGCCAGGACGTGCTGGTAGACGCTGTCCACCAGCGTTCCGTCGAGATCGAACAGAAACACGGGCTCGATGCGCATTGGCCTGGCTCCTCGAGCGGGCGTCGCCTTTATTGGCGATTGAAGCAGGGGGCAATGCGCCAGCGCGCGGGCGCGTTGTCAATCGTAATTCCGGTTCGCGCGGCGGCGCCGTCAGCTTCGACTTATAGTGTTTTATTCATTACTTCAATGTCTTGTTAAGTATTGCGTCCGCGAGTAAAGGTTAATCTTACGACGTTCTTTATAGGCATGAAGATTCGTGGCAGTGTTTTTTGACGGCTCTTAAAAGGAGCAAATTGATGTACGGTTTGGATCAAATCGGCTCGACCCTCGGCGACTTCATCGACGCCGTGTTTCACCCTTCGGTCGCCAACCTTCCTGCGGGGTTCCTCGCCCTCGTCTTCGCGGTTCTGATGATCACCGCGCTGCCAGAGGGCGCCCGGGAGAAGATGCGTTTGGCAAGCCTGGCGGCGGTCGGACTGATTGTCAGTTTGTCCCTGACCTGGCCGGTGACCTCGGCAATCCTGCGCTAACTCCAGACGCGGCCGCCTCCGGGCGGTCGCGTCGACTCGGCGAACGATCGGGCGCGACTGTTCACGCCGTCCGCTCAATAGCGTTGTCGGACCCGGGGCGCGGCCGCGGGGCCGACACAGCGCACACCCAGCCCTCGAAGAACGGCGTCGCTCTTGGGCGAGGGCTCAGGCGTTCCGGTCAAATTACTCCTCAGGGGGACCATATTCCCACAAGCCGAATAGGGTAGATCGATGTCAGAAACACCGGCGACCCGCTGAGCGGCGACGGCGCCGACCGAGCAGATGAGGGAGATCGCCGCCCAGGTGAGGCGCATGGAGGTGAAGCGCATGGAGGTGAAGCGCATGGGTATGAGTCCTTAATCGTCCGCGCCGTGCTGCTCGCGAGAACGCTCTGGCGCGATTGGGCTCACAAACGCGCTGGATGAAGTGCGTTTTAAGCGAGCGGGCTGGATCGAGCCTGACGTCGCTCGCGGACCCAACAGGAACGAGAGCGCGGATTCGCACGACGCCTCTGCTTTGAAGGCGAAGAGCGCGTCCGCTCGGGTCCGGCCAAGGTTGACCGCGGCCAAGGGTTTTCCCAGGCTCGCGGCCCGTTCCACGAAGCGGAAGCCCGAATAGACCATCAGCGAGGAGCCGACGATCAGCATCGCGTCGGCCTGGTCCAAATGGCCGAAGGCGGCGTCGACCCGGTCGCGAGGAACATTCTCGCCGAAGAACACGACGTCGGGCTTGAGCAGGCCGCCGCAAAGGCGGCAGGGCGGAATGACGAAGGATGAAAAGTCCGCCCCTTCGAGGTCCGCGTCGCCATCGGGCGCTTCCGCCGCGTCAAGATCGAGCCAGTCCGGGTTCAGCCGGCCAAGTTCGTTCTGCAGTTCGACGCGCGGCGATCTCGCCTCACAATCCATGCAGCGGACACGATCGATCCGTCCGTGCAGGTC
>DATCEJ010000059.1:0-12035 GCA_036510135.1 Roseiarcus sp.
GACTCTCGTCCCGTATCTCCGGGCATAGCCATGCGCAACGTCCTGCGGAAGACAGGGGCGCTGCCGGCGTAACTCCGTTAGAAAGAGAGAGAAGTTGGCGTCGGGAATGTCTCCCCCTGGCAACGCCGTGCGCTCCGTCCAGGCGCCCGACATCTGCGGCAGGTAGGGAGAAAGCTTCTCCAGCGCGTGCTCGGCAAGTCGGCGATACGTCGTGATCTTGCCGCCGAAGACGGAGAGCATGGGAGCTTGGCCCGCGGGCGCTTCGACATCGAAAACATAGTCGCGCGTGACCGCGCTCGGATTGGCTGATTTGTCGTCGAACAGGGGGCGCACGCCGGAAAACGAGTCGACAATTTCGCCGGTCTTGGGAGCGCCCATGAAGTACCGGTCGACGACGGAGAGAAGATATTCGACTTCGCTTTTGTCGATGCGCACGTCCTCGGCTTGGCCCTCGAACGGAATGTCCGTTGTGCCGATCAAGGCGAGATCGCCTTCGTAGGGATTGACGAAAATCACGCGCTTGTCGCTGTTCTGAAGCAGATAGGCTTGATCGCCGTTCCAGAACTTACGCGTGACAATATGGCTGCCCTTGACGAGTCGGACGCGACTCGCAGCGTTACGGCCTGCCCGATGCAGAACGTCCTCGACCCAGGGGCCCGCAGCATTGACAAGAATCTTTCCCGTCGCCTGCAGAGTGTTACCGTCTCTCGCGCTTCGCAAATCGACATGCCATGTGTCGGCGACGCGCCGCGCCGATGTGAGCGGCGTCCTCGTCAACACCGTGCCGCCACGTTTGCGGACGTCCAGCGCGTTCAGGACAACCAGCCGCGCATCGTCCACCCAGCAGTCTGAATATTCGAACGCGCGGCTGAAAGTCTTGCGCAGCGGCTCGCCCTCCGGCGCCTTCATGAGGTCAAGGCTTCGCGTCGGGGTTAGGATTTTGCGCCCGCCCAAGTGATCGTAGAGAAACAGACCTGCCCGGACCATCCAAGCCGGCCGTTGCTCCGGGCTGTGAGGCAGGACGAATCGCATCGGCCAGATGATATGCGGCGCCGCGCGAAGCAGAACTTCGCGCTCGATCAGGGCCTCGCGGACGAGCCGAAACTCGTAATATTCGAGATAGCGCAATCCGCCATGAACAAGCTTGCCCGACCGCGAGGAGGTGCCCTGCGCGAGATCGTCCTTCTCGCATAACAGCACCGAGAGGCCGCGGCCCACAGCGTCGCGCGCGATGCCCGCTCCGTTGACGCCGCCGCCAACGACAATCAGGTCGAACTCGCCAAGGTCTCGGGTCATTCCGTGTGTGAGCGGCTCAACAAGGATTGAGGGGACCTTCCCCCGCCAGGTATCGACGAACTTCCTCAGCGACGGCTGCGGCGGCGATTTTTACGGTCTTTACCGATGCGCCTGCGATGTGAGGAGTCAAAGTGACGTTATCGAGCTGAAGCAATTCCAAATTGGTAGGCGCTGGCTCGACGGCAAAAGTTTCCAAGGCCGCGCCGCGTAGGCGCCGCGTCTTGAGCGCCTCGGTGAGCGCGTCGTAGTCGACCATTGGCCCGCGCGCCGTGTTCACGAAATAGGCGCCGCGTTTCATCTGCTCGAATTGTTCCCGGCCGATGAACCCGCGCGTCTCCTCCGTCACCCGCGCGTGCAAAGTCACGACGTCGCTCTCATGCAAAAGCCGCTCGAGCGAGACTTGAACGACCCCGTCCCGCAAGTCGCCGGCCGAGAGCTGAACATAAGGGTCGCAGACGAGAATGCGGCAACCGAACGCCTTGAGGATGCGCACGACCTTGGTTCCGATATGCCCATACCCGATCACGCCGACCGTCATTTCCGACAATTCCTCGCCGGTAAGATCGGCGCGATAGAGATCACCCCGCCATTCGCCGCGACGCAGGCTTTCATGTCCTCGCGTAATCAACCGGGTCTCAGCCAGGATCGCGCCGATCGCGAACTCCGCTACCGCGGATGCGTTCCGGCCGGGGGTGTTGACGACACGAATCTTCCGCTTGCGCGCCGCCGCCATGTCGACGTTGACAGGGCCTCCTCGGGAGACGGCGATCAGCTTCAGTTCAGGCAGCCGTTGAAGCACTCCGGCGGAAAAGGGCGCGAGATGGGTGACGGCGATCTCAGCGCCGTCCATATGCGCCACCACTTCGTCGGCTGTCCCCTGATATTCCTTTAGCCCTTCCATGCCCGGCACGGAATAGCCGTGCTCCATCGGTTCGTCCGGCCACGGCATTTCGTACGATCTGATGTCGAGCGTCTCTCCGCACTTCTCCCGGATCGCTTGCTCGAACATAGACGGCAGCATGAAACGGTCGCCCATGATCGATATGATCGGCCTTCGGCGCTCGAACTCCTGGCTCACGCCGCGTACTCCTGCCTGAGCCGGCCCAAATGGTTCCAAGCCGGCGACATGGCCGCTCTGATGGTTCGGTAGATCGGGTAAAGCTTCGCGTAATAGGCGCTAAGCTGTGGATCGGGAACCGTCAGTCTATCGAGAAACGGAGCGACCCATGCGTCGGCGCACGCATTCATGTTCGGATAGGCGCCGATGTTGACCGCAGCCATCATCGCGGCGCCGGAGGCGCCGAGCTCCTCGCGCGTGAGCGTCCGCACGTTTGCGTTGAGCGCCGCGGCGAGAATGACGCGCATCGCCTTCGACCGCGCGGCGCCTCCACCCAACCTGACCTCGCTCGGGATCGAGCCGGAAGCGAGGTAGCAGTCACGCGTCGCGAAGGCGAGGCCTTCAAAAACCGCCCGCGCCAGACCAGCGAAACTCGTCTGCGTCGAAAGGCCGCTGAACTGCGCCCGCGCGTCAGGATTGAGGAAAGGACCGCGCTCGCCAGCCTCGAAAATGTAAGGGTGGTAGACGGCCTGGCCGGGGTCGGTCCCAAGCACTCTTTCGTCCAGGCCGGAAAGGAGCGCCGCGCGACTCGTCTTGGCGCCCGCCATCTCCGCGGCTTCGCGGGCCATGTCCATCAGCCAGTCGATGTTGAGCGTGGCCGCCATATTGGACTGCATCGAAGAGCAGGCGCGCCCGATCGGCAGGCACATCGTGTAGCCTGAGCGGTCCTCGTTGAGCCGCACGTCGTCAGGCGTGGGCGCATAGCGCATGTGCATGCCCGTCGAGCCGAGAACCGAGACGCCGACCTCCGCGAGAGGATCGCAGAGGCCGCCGCCAAGCGCGGTGCACACCACATCAAGATAGGCGAGCGACACTGGCAGGCCCTCGGGCAGCAGCGTCTCGGCGGCGGCGGACGCCGTCAGTTTTCCAGTCTCGCTGACGCCGTCGATCATTGGCGGCAGCAGGCGCGCGCAATCGGCGATCCCCATGCCTTCCAGAATCGAGGGCTCGTATTCCCGGGTGCGGTAATTGCCGAAGGTGAAATTGCCTTCGGCCGGATCGGTAACGCGAGCGCCGGTCAGCTTGAAATAGAGCCAGTCCTTGCAATGAAAGCAGGTGGCGGCTCGCGCGATGCGGTCGGGCTGCCAACGCTTCATCCATGCAAGCTGGACCGAAGCCATGCAGGCATTGAGACCTGAGCCGGTGCGGGCATAGTGCTCTCGATACGCGTCGGTTTTCAGGTAGTCCGACGCCAGGCTCGCCGCGCGGGAATCGAGCCACAGCAGCCCTCCGCCGACGGGCTCGCCATCCGAGTCAATCAGCCATGTGCCGTCGCCCTGCGCCGTTACGGCGAGAGAGGCGACACGGCGCGCGAGGTCCGGAACGCGCTCGGTCAGTTCCCGTAAGGTCGCGGCGCAATCGGCCCAGGTCCGATGCATGTCCTGCTCGACCTGACCGCCGCCAAGCGTTTGATAGACATTGGGCCTGGCGGCGACCGCGATCTGTTCTCCGCCAAGTGAAAACGCGACCGCCTTGATGACGGAGGTGCCAGCATCGATTCCGAGCAGGATATCGCGAGTCATGGGCCGCATTTCGCGTTTGCGACTCGGGCGGCGGAATTCATGCTGCCTCCAGCCCGTGCGATAAAGCCGCTGATGTGCCGACGTCGAACACGTGGAGGTCGGAAGCGTGGACGCCAAACTTCAGTCGTTCCCCGACTTCGGCCGGGATTGGCGCATGCGAAACGGCGACCATGAGTTTTCCCGCCACCTCCATCGCCAGATGGCTCTGGTCGCCCAGCCATTGATTGGAGACAATGCGCGCGTCCTCAGACCCGACGCCCAACCGGACGGCGTGCGGGCGAACTCCGATCACGACTTTTTCGCGTCGTCCAATGGCTGCGCGAACGCTCAGCGGAATGTCGCTCGCCGCGAAATCGAAGGTCGGACCGCCATCGATCGCGAAGCGAACGCGATCCCCATTCACGACCTTGGATTCGAACACGTTCATCGGCGGCTCGCCCACGAAAGTCGCCACAAACAGATTGGCTGGCCTTTCGCGCAAATCCTTCTGGCTGGCGAATTGTTGGAGCACCCCTCCTTCCATGACCGCTACGCGGTCGGCGAGCGCATTGGCTTCGGTCTGGTCGTGAGTGACAAAGATCGCGGTCATGCGGCGATCGACCAAGAGGCTCTTCAGTCGACCGCGCAGGACGGCGCGTAGCCGCGGCTCGAGTTGGCCCATGGGTTCGTCCAGGAGATAAAGATCCGCCTGGCGCACGAGCGCGCGGGCGAGACTTGCGCGCTGCTGCTCCCCGCCCGAGATGGAACTTGGGTATCGATCGAGGATCGGCTCGATCTCCAGGATCTGTGCGACCTCCGCCACCGATCTCTGCGCATCCTTCGGCGACATGCGCGCGCTCTTCAATGCGAACGCGATGTTGTCGCGGACCGTGAGGGGCGGATAGAGCGAATAGCCTTCAAACGCCATCGCGACTTTTCGACGCGCCGGAGGCATCTGATTAACCCGTCGGCCCTCGAGCACGATGTCCCCGCGGGTGACCTCCTCGAAGCCTGCGATCATGCGCAAGGTCGACGTCTTGCCGCACCCGGATGACCCGAGCAGCGCGACGATCTCGCCTCTTTGCACATCCATGTCGAGGTTCTTCACCGCATGGACGGGACCTTTCCCGCGTCCCTCGTAGATCTTGTCGACGCTTTTGATCGAGAGAGCGGCCTCGGACATGGCGCTCACGCTGCCTGAGGAACGATGCGACGACCGCTCGCGGGGTCGAAGAGAAGAACAGTTTCGGGGTCAAATCGGGCGAAGGCGGCCCCATGCCTGCGCGGCGCCTCGTTCGTCCCCGCTTCAGACGCCAGAATTTCGCGGCCGTCATTGGTATGGAGAAGAAGGAGGGTTCTTTCATTCAGCGGCGTCACGGCGACCACCTCAACCGGAACGCTTTCAGGCGACGCTGTGTCTTCGACGATGATATTTTCCGCCCGCAACCCGAGAACGCAGGGTTTCCCGGCCATGCGGCCATAACTGGAAGGGAGCGACAACGCAGTTCCGCCGATTGTGATCTTCGGACCTATGGATGACGAGAGCGGTTCGACAGGCATCAGATTGATCGTTGGGTCTCCGAACAGGCTCGCGACATTGATCGTCGCGGGCCTTTGATAAATCTCCGCAGGCCGGGCGATCTGGGCGAAGTCCCGATCTGATAGGACCGCGATCCTATCGCCGAGAGCCATAGCTTCTTTATAGTCCTGAGTGACGTAGAGAACCGTCGACCCGGACGCCTTGAGCAAAGAGGGCAGTTCCAGGCGCATCTCATAACGCAATTTGGCGTCGACGTTGCGCAACGGATCATCGAGCAGCAGGATTTTGGGTTCGGCCACCAGCGCCCTCGCCAGAGCGGTGCGTTGCTTCTGGCCGTTGGACAGTTCACGCGGCGCGTGCCCAAGAACGTGTTCAATCTTCAAAAGCGCGGCGATCTTCTCGACCTTCGCACGGATAATGTCTCGGGGAACTTTGTGGGCCGTCAGCGCGCTCGCAACGTTGTCGAACGCTGACATATGGGGAAATAGCGCGAAGTTCTGGAACGCCATTCCCACGCCGCGCGCCTCGGGCGCCTGGTCGGTGACGTCGCGACCGCCGAGCAAAATGCGCCCCTCGTCGGGTTGCTCGACGCCGGCGACAAGCCGGAGAAGCACGGTCTTGCCCGATCCCGACGGCCCGAAAATGGCGACAATCTCGCCGTCCTCGGCGCTAAGCGAAATCCGCTCGAGCACCTTGCCCGACTTGAATTCCTTGCTGACCGACCGGATCTCGATGGCCATGACTAGCCCTTCAACGCGCCGAGCGAGAGGCCCTCGACGAGGTATCGCTGGGCGTAAAGCGCGAGCGCGAGCGTCGGGGCCACGGACAGCACGATTGCCGCGGCAATCTGTCCATATTGAATGCCGGAAGCGGTGACAAAGGCGAGCGCGCCGACCGTGACCGGTTGCTTCGAGGCGGACGCCAAGATGAGCGCGAAGATGAAGTTGTTCCAGCAGAAAATGAAAGCCAGCAGGCCGGCCGCGGCGATTCCAGGCCCCGCCAGCGGAATAGCGATGCGGGTAAACGTGCGCCACCACGAATGACCCGCGACGCGATAGGCGTATTCAATGTCCGGAGACAGATCTTCGAAATAGCCGCGCACGATCCACAGGATGAGCGGCAAAGCGATAAGCTGGTAGACCCAGATGAGACCGACGTAGGTGTCGGTGAGCCCCAGCTGCTGAAAATACAGCGAAAGGGGCAGCAACACGAGGAGCGGCGGCGCGAAGCGGAACGACAACAGGGTGAACGCGATGTCCTCGCCCAGACGAAACTTGAAGCGCGCGAACGCATAGGCCGCGGGAACGCCAAGAATGAGCGCGACGACCACGGACGCCGTCGAGAGAAGCACGCTGTTCCAGAGATTCCTCATAAACGCGATGTCGAGCGTTCCGGCATTCGAAACGAGCTTTCCAGTGATCAGCGCCGCGTAATTGGAGAGCGTCGGCGCGAAGAAGAGGCTGGGCGGGATGCGGAGTATGTCCTCGTTGGTCTGGAAGGACATGAGGAAGATCCAGAAGATCGGAAACAGGAAAAAGAGAACGATGAGGGCGATCAGGACGCCTCGCACGCCGCGCTCCAGAACAGACATATGCTCCAAAGCCGCCTCCCTCCTTAAGCCAGCCCGCGGGCGCGTTCGCGCAGTTTCAACCATTGTTTGATGAAGACGTTCGACAGCGCGTAGGTTATCGCCCACAGGATGATCAGAAGCGCGGCGGACTTTCCTACGTTCGTATATTGATAGAAGTCGAGATAGGCGCGGACCTGGAAGACAAGCAGCGTATCGCCCGGTCCGCCCTGGGTCATCGGATAGATGATGTCGAATTGCTGGATCGAATCGAGCATCCGGAACAGCGCGGCTGTGATGATGTAGGGCGTCAGCATCGGCAGCGTAATCCGAAAGAAGACGAACCGCCTTGGAACACCATCTAACGCTGCGGCTTCGAACGGCTGCGTCGGCAAGGAGCGCAAGCCAGCGAGTAGCAAAATCATGATGAAGGGCGTGTAGACCCAGACGTCGACGAGCACCACGGTGAACAAAGCGGTGCTTGGGTCGGACGCCCATTTAAAATTATTGAACCCGAGAAGCTGCACGAAATAAGAGAGGACGCCGAAGTTCGGGTTGGTCATCAGCTTCCACATGAGCGCCGCGATCGCCGGCGCCGTCATGAGAGGGAGCAGAAGCAGGATCGAGACGATGTTGTTGATCCGGGTCTGCTTCTGCAGAAGCATGGCGATCCCTAAGCCGAATACAAGCTCGACCCCAACCGTCAGCACCGTATATTCGAGCGACACCTGAACGGTGTGCCAGAACTCGCGGTCGGTAAAAAAATCGATGTAATTCTGGAACCAGATGAACCCCCGCATCATCGGCAGGTTCAGACGATACCGCTGCAGGGAATAATAGACAGCGGTGACGAAGGGTATCAGAATCCCGATGCAGACGAGCAGCGCCGGCAGGCTGAGCAGGTATGGCAGGTAATTGATCCGCCGACGCGCTGGCGCGCCGGTGCGCTTGACGGCAGTGTCAGTCACAAAACAAACCTTACCTGCGATCCCTGACCCTGATCATCTCGGACATGCGCAAAGCGTGGCAATCCGCGGTGCGCGCGGGGCTTTAACTTAGACCCGCGCGCGCTCGCGTTTTGATCAAAGCTCAGCCGAGTCCTGCGTCCTTGAGCTGCTTATCGATGGAGGCGGCCAACTGATCGAGCCCGTCGTCGATGGGGATTTGCTTGGCGACCATCTTCTGCAACGCCTCAGCCCATTGGGTGGTGACGTCGAAGAACAGGGGTTGCGGCGTGAAATAGATGCGAGCGCCCGGCGCCGACGCGTCGTATTGCGCCAGATAGCCGCTATAGGACTTGTCGATCCGATTGCGGAACTCATCGTCCTTCCAGACCGAGGTGCGGACGGGATTGACGAAGTCCATCTTGCGCGCGCCGAACAGATCGTGCTCGGTCGACGACGCCCATTGCATCCAATACCAGGCGGCATCCTTCTGTTTGCCGGCTGTGTTCATGGCCAGCGACCAGATCCACACGTTGGGGGTCGGAGCTTTGGCTTCCGGGTTGGGTGCGAAAGCGTGGAAACCGAGATTGCCTTTCTCCTTGTTGTCGCCGCCATCCATGAAATAGCCGAGAATGTCGGCGTCGTAGATGGTGGCCGAAGCGCCGGCGCCGAGATCGGTTCCGACTTGATACCAGGTGTAGGTCGACCAATTTTTCGGCCCCGAATCCTGAATCATTTTTACCCACATCTTGTGGAAGTCCTTGGATACGGCGGTGTTCATCGCGGCCTTCAGCTTGCCGTCGGTGACAGTGAAGTCCCGTTGTCCATAGTTGGAATAGCCGGACAGAAAGCCAGGATGGATGGTCGCCCACGAGCGCGAGCCGCGCACGCCGATTCCGTAGGGTCCGCCAAGGTCCTTGGTCAGTTTGGCCGCGGTCTCGAGGAGTTCGGGCAAATTGTTGGCCGGCTTCACTCCAGCCTTGTCGTACATCTTCCGGTTATATGTGATCGAGTTGAGCTCGAAGCCCCACGGTATGCACCATTGCTTGGCGTCGGCCGATCCGAGCGCGGCTCCAGGCACGCCGTTCCATGCGGTGGACGCCCTTAAGCCAGGCTGCACGTCTTCCCAATCGTACTTCGGATTGGTCTTGGCGGGGTCTTTGATCCACGCATTGAGGTCTTCGACCCAGCCCGCTGGCCCGTACGTCCAGGTCATGTAGGCGCCGGTCATGAAGGCGTCGTACTGGCTCGACTTCGATGAGAGAGCGGCCGTCACCTTGTCGAAGTACACGTCCTCCGGAAAGATGTCGTAGGTGACGTCCATGCCCGTCAGACTTTTGAAGTTGTCGAGGTCCGCGATCATGGCGTCGGCGTAAGGATGCTTGTTCAGGAGCAGGTGGAGCTTTGTGCCGTTGAATTTTTTCCAGTCGAAATCGGCCGCGAGCGCCTGCGTTGCAGCGGCGTTGAACAGGAAATTGGCGGTCGCGGCGCTAACGCCCAGCTTCGCGGCGCCGCTCATCAGTTCGCGCCGGCTCATCTTGCCGGCCTTGAATGCCGCAAAGAACTCTTTCGCCTTGTCGTCCATCGCTTCCTCCTTGGTTTCCTTCCCTCATCACGTTTTGCGATGATGGCTATTCCACGAGCTTTCTCGCGGTATTCTCGTCGGTGATCAGGCCATGCAGCAATCCGCTTGCAAGCACGCCTCTGATCGCATGAACCTTCGCCGTTCCCCCCGCGACCGCGACCGTCGCGCGTTGCCGGATATCGGCAGCGGACATGGACAGAGCCCGCGCTGAGACGCCGCTGTCAATCAAATCGCCACGCGAGGAAAAGAGATGGCCGAGCAACTCGCCGACCGCGCCGAGAGCGCGAGCTTCCTCGAACTCGTGCCTCTCGACCAAGCCCGTCGACAGAATCGATGCGTCATCATCGATCGCGCCGATCCCGACCAGGCGCAGGGTCGACTTCACGCCAAGCGCGAACACATCCGCGACGCCGCGCTGCTCGAGCAGCACTTTGCGATCTTCGGGCGTATTGGCGAGAAAGGGGAGCGGCAGCACATAAGCAGCAGCGTTGGTTTTCTCAGCGAGACGGTGGATCACGTCGAAAGGCGTGGTCACATAGCGTCGCGTCATTCCACCGAGAAGCGAAACCAGTTTGAGAGCAGGAATGTCCATGCGCGAAAGATGGTTGACGCAAGCCGTGAGCGTGCGGCCGTGACCGACTCCGATCACCTGATGCACCCCGCTTTCGATCGCCAGTTGGAGAAACCGGCCGCCTGACAGCCCCAATGACCTGAGCGGCATGGGGCCGTCGTCGAGATCAGGCGCGACCACGCATTGTTTGAGACCAAACTTTCTCTGCAGTTCGTTTTCGAGATGGACGCAAGCAGCGACTGGGGCGTCGATGGAGACGTGGATAAAGCCAAGCCGGTTGGCGCGTGCAATCAAGCGGTGCGCCTTGACGCTCGGAACTCCGAGGCGCCTGGCGACTTCGCCCTGGGTAAGGCCGGCGCCGTGATAGAGCCATGCCGCCCGAGAGCAAAGCTCCTGGTCCCTGTCGTCGATCGCTGGCGATGCGACGTCTCGCATTTCGCTCCCTGATATTTTTTTCTTGGCATGACATTTTTTTCATGATGCAATCAGCAAGTCAAGACGCAAAGAGGCGCGAGCCTTGATAACAAGGCGCCGGTCGACGCAGCCCGCCATATCGGCTGGGGTCTGCATACGGCGTAAGAGGGTGGATCAATGACCAGGGACGAAAGGGCGTTGCGCGCGAATATCGTGGCCAAGGCCCGGTGGATGAACGCGGCCGGCCTCAATCAAGGCACATCCGGCAACATCTCCGCCCGCTACAAGGACGTGCTGCTCATCACCCCGTCCGCGACGGCCTATGAGTCGATGACGCCGGAATCGATTGCCGCAATGCCGCTCGACGGAGAGTACGGCGCCTGGAGCGGACCGTTGAAACCCTCGACGGAATGGCGGTTTCACTTCGACATCACGAAGGCGCGGCCGGACGTCGGCGCGATCGTGCATACGCACTCGACCTACGCGACCGTCTTGGCGATAGCCCGGAAAGAGATACCGGCGTGCCACTACATGATTGCGGCCTTCGGTGGGACTGACATCCGCTGCGCGGGCTACGCGCGCTATGGAACGAAAGCGCTGTCGGACTTTGCGCTCCATGCGCTCGAGGGGCGAAACGGCTGCCTCCTCGCCAATCACGGCATGATCGCGCTCGGGGCCAACCTGGACAAGGCGATGTGGCTCGCGGTCGAACTCGAGACGATCGCCAAGCAATATTACCTGGCGCTCGCGCTCGGCGATCCAGTCATTCTGTCCGACGAGCAGATCTCCGAAACGGCGGCTGGCTTCGCGACCTACGGATTGCAGAACACGCCCCCGGCAAAGGCTGCGAGGCGGGCAAAGGCGGCGCCGAAACGCAAGGCGCGCAGATAGCGGGCCAGGAGCGTCTCCAGGGGAGACCGCCGCCGACGGCCTGAGCGCCAGCGTTTTGACTATTCCGCTTCGTCAAGCCGAAATGCGAAATCGTTACAAAAAATCGGTGGATAAACCGCCGTCGGCGATTTACTCCGTGTTAACCATCGCGGATCACTGTCCTCGCAGCGTCGCAAGGACTAACCTCCTGATTCTCGACGCGAAACTCGTCGCCGAAGGGTGTCCTCCATGGGATCGGCCGACCTATCCGAAGGCTTCTCCGGCCTCAAGCAATGGTCCGAGCCTGTCATCTACGACCGGTTGGTCGCCACTTACTACAAACTCATCGAAGACCGCGAGCAGGCGCGCAGCCTCACCCGTCTGCACGCGCGGGTCTGGCGCGCGCTGATCACCGGCGACATGGAAGGCTTCGAGGAATTGCGTGAGACGCTGGTCGGCGCGCTCGAGCCTAGCAATCTCACGCTCGATCATCTGGCGGAGGCCGATGGCGAGATCATGATCGAACTGCTCGATGTGGTGATGGCGCGTTACAATCGCTCGCACCGAACCGCGAGAGCCTATCATCTCGCGCTGATGGAGCTGGCCGGACGATTGCCGCCGGTGTGGCT
>DATCEJ010000060.1:0-6233 GCA_036510135.1 Roseiarcus sp.
CCTACGGCCTCGACAAGAAGAAAGCCGGCACCATCGCGGTCTATGACCTTGGCGGGGGCACCTTTGACGTGTCCGTGCTCGAGATCGGCGACGGCGTGTTCGAGGTGAAGTCGACGAACGGCGACACTTTCCTCGGCGGCGAAGATTTCGACATGCGTTTGGTCGAGTATCTGGCGGGAGAGTTCAAGAAGGAGCAGGGCATCGACCTGACCAAGGACAAGCTTGCCCTCCAGCGCCTCAAAGAAGCGGCCGAGAAGGCGAAGATCGAGCTGTCGTCTGCGACCCAGACCGAAATCAACCTCCCCTACATCACCGCCGACGCGACGGGGCCGAAGCATCTCGCGCTCAAGCTGACGCGGGCGAAGTTCGAGGCGCTGGTCGACGACCTCATTCAGAAGACGGTCGAGCCATGCAAGAAGGCGCTCAAGGACGCCGGCCTGTCCGCGGGCCAGATCGACGAGGTGGTTCTGGTCGGCGGCATGACGCGCATGCCCAAGGTGCAGGAAGTCGTCAAGCAATTCTTCGGCAAAGAGCCCCATAAGGGCGTCAACCCGGACGAGGTTGTCGCCATAGGGGCCGCCATTCAGGCGGGCGTGCTGCAAGGCGACGTCAAGGACGTGCTGCTGCTCGACGTCACTCCGCTCTCCCTCGGCATCGAGACGCTGGGCGGCGTGTTCACCCGGCTTATCGAGCGCAACACGACCATCCCGACCAAGAAGAGCCAGGTGTTCTCGACTGCCGAGGACAATCAGACCGCGGTCACCATCCGCGTGTTCCAGGGCGAGCGCGAGATGGCAGCCGATAACAAGGCGCTCGGCCAGTTCGATCTGGTCGGGATTCCGTCCGCGCCGCGCGGCGTGCCGCAGATCGAGGTGACCTTCGACATCGACGCTAACGGCATTGTCAACGTGACCGCCAAAGACAAGGCAACCAACAAGGAGCAGCAGATTCGCATCCAGGCCTCGGGCGGCCTGAGCGAAGCCGACATCAACAAGATGGTGAAGGACGCGGAAGCTCACGCCGCCGAGGACAAGAAGCGGCGCGAAATAGTCGATGCGAAGAATAGCGGCGAGTCGATGGCGCATGACGCTGAAAAGGCGCTGAACGAATATGGCGACAAGGTCGCCCAATCCGATCGCAGCGCCATTGAGGCGGCGGTCGCTTCCCTGCGCACGGCGCTGCAGGGAGAGGACGTCGAGGCGATCAAGGCGCGCACCAACGATCTGATGCAGGCGCAGATGAAGCTTGGCGAGGCCATGTATAAGGCCCAACAGGCAAGCGGCGCGCCGGGCGACGTCGGCGCCGAGGCCGGCGCGGAGGCCAAGGACGACGTCATCGACGCGGAATTCCGCGAAGTCGACGACGACAAGAAGAAGTCCTGAACGACTGAAGCCGGTCGCCAAGCGCGGCCGGCCTTGACTTTAGGGGACGCCGCGATGGCGGGGGGAGATTGGGCTGATTGCGAGCCGGCGTTCAGCACGCCGACTTTCAGCACGCCGGCTTTCGTTTCAAGAGTCGGGTCCGCCTCTTGAAACGCGGCGTAGCGTTAGTAGGTCTAACCATGCATAGGCTGCGGGCGCGCTGAGGATGGCCAAGCGCGATTTCTACGAAACTCTGGGCGTCGCCAAAACTGCGACGGACGTCGAGCTGAAGTCCGCCTTCCGCAAGGCGGCGATGCAGTGTCATCCCGACCGGCATCCCGGCGACAAGCAGGCCGAGTCGCGGTTCAAGGAACTGAACGAAGCCTACCAGCATCTGTCGGACGCCCAGAAGCGCGCGGCCTATGACCGCTATGGTCACGCCGCTTTCGACCAGAGCGGCATGAGCGACGGCTTTGCGTCGTCGATGTCGGACATCTTCGACGATTTGTTTGGCGACATGATGGGCGGCGGGCGGCGCGGCGGCCGTCAGGCGGCCTCAGGCCGGGAGCGCGGCGCCGACCTGCGCTATAACCTTGAGATCACGCTCGAAGACGCGTTTCACGGCAAGACCGCAGCGATTCGCATGCCGACGTCGGTCGCCTGCGAAGCCTGCTCCGGCTCCGGCGCGCGCGCCGGTTCACGGCCGGCGACCTGCAAGACCTGCGGCGGACACGGGCGGGTGCGCGCCCAACAGGGCTTCTTCGCCATCGAGCGAACTTGCCCGACCTGTCACGGCCGCGGGCAGACGATCGAGAACCCTTGCGACAAATGCGCTGGGGCTGGCCGCGTGACCAGGGAGCGGACGCTGTCGGTCAACGTTCCGGCTGGCGTCGAGGATGGCACCCGCATCCGCCTGACCGGCGAGGGTGAGGCTGGAATGCGCGGCGGGCCGCCGGGCGATCTCTATATTTTCCTTACCGTCAAGCCGCATGCGTTCTTCCAGCGCGACGGCGCCGACCTCTATTGCCGCGTGCCAATCTCGATGGTGCAGGCCTCGCTCGGCGGCGAATTCAACGTCCGGACGCTCGATGCAACCGAGTCCAAGGTCAGCGTTCCGGAAGGCGCGCAATCGGGGCGTCAATTGAGGCTGCGCGGCAAGGGCATGCCAGTGCTGCGCGCCCGCGATTCTGGCGACCTGTTCGTGCAGCTCGTTGTCGAAACGCCGCAAAACCTCACACGGCGCCAGCGCGAACTTTTGACGGAGTTCGCCTCCGAATCGTCGAACACGACCCATCCGGAAAGCGCCGGCTTCTTCGCCAAGATGAAGGAGTTTTTCGAGGGCCGCACCTGATGTCGGCTTTGCGACGTGGGGAGCGACCGGTATAAGCGCCGAACCGCGCCAGGAGCGCGCTGAAGAAATCTAGAGCCTCGTCGCTCGCGGAGCCGAAATGCAGGGTCGAGCGCTGGACAAGACAGGTCGACGAGGGCTCGCCGACAGCGCGCGTTTTCTCAAGACTCTCGTGGCGTCGCCGCGGTTGACCGGCGCGGTCGCGCCGTCGGGGCGAGCGCTCGCTCGCGCGATGGCGACCGCGATCGGCTCGCCGTCGCAGGGCCTCGTTGTCGAGCTCGGTCCGGGAACCGGCCCGGTGACCCAGTCGCTGATCGAGACCGGCGTCCCTCCTGGGCGACTCGCGCTGATCGAGTACGACCCAAGCTTTTGCCGCATGCTGGAGAGACGCTTCGGAGGCGTACGCGTCATTCAGGGCGACGCCTACGACCTGCCCCGCACGCTCGCGTCCTTCGCGGGCCAGCCGATCGCCGCTGTGGTCTCCAGTCTCCCCCTGCTCAACCAACCGCCACCGCGCCGCACGAAACTGATTGCCGACGCTTTCGCGCTGATGGGGCCTGCGGGGGTGTTCGTGCAGTTCACCTATGGGCTTCAGTCGCCTATTCCTCGCGACGTCTGCGCCAATCGTTATTCCGCCCTTCGCTCGAGGCCGATCCTGCGCAATCTGCCCCCTGCCTTTGTGTGGACCTATCGGCTTGATGCGACGAGCGGCGACGCTGCCGGAGGTCGATGAATTGACGCCGCTTGCTCCGCGCGACCGATTGATCGTCGCCCTTGACATGCCCGACACAGGCGACGCCAGAGCGCTGGTCGAGCGGATCGGCGACAGCGCGGTCTTTTATAAGGTTGGGATGGAGCTCGCCTATGGCGGCGGCTTGCCGCTTGTCTCCGAATTGGTTGCGGCGGGCAAACAGGTTTTTCTCGACCTGAAGCTCCATGACATTCCCAACACCGTCGAGCGGGCGACAGCGCAGGCGGCCAAACTGGGCGCAAGGTTCCTGACCGTCCATGCCTATCCGCAGACGATGCGCGCGGCGGTCGCCGGCGCCAAAGGATCGGGAATGCAGATCCTCGCCGTCACGGTCTTGACCTCCTACGACGACGCCGATCTTTTCGACGCGGTCTATCGCTTCGGCGTGGTCGAGACGGTCCGGCGGCGAGCCGAGCAGGCGCTCGAGCTCGACGTCGACGGATTGGTGGCGAGCGCTGAGGAAGCGGCCATGGCGCGCCAGACCGTCGGCGCCGAGCTGCTCCTTGTCACCCCAGGCATACGTCCCGCAGGCGGGACGGTCGGCGACCAGAAGCGCGTCGCCACGCCCGCCGAGGCCATACGCAACGGCGCCGACTACCTAGTCGTGGGCCGCCCGGTCACTCAGGCGCCGGATCCTCGCGCGGCCGTCGAGGCGATAGTCGCCGAAATCGACAAGGCGCATTGACTTGATTGGCCGTTGAGCCGAGCTAGGCTCGCCGCAGCGCCGTCATAGGGGAGGCTCCGTGCCCAAGGGTTACGTCATCTCGCGCGTCGATATCACCAATCCCGACGCCTACGCGCGGTATGCCGCGGCGGCGACCAAGGCGATCGCCGACCACGGCGGCAAGCCGCTCACACGCGGCGGGCGCAGCGAGGCGTTGGAGGGCAAAGCGCGAGCGCGGAACGTCGTGCTCGAGTTCGAGAGCTACGATGCGGCGCGCCGCTATTTTCATTCCGAGCAATATCAGGCGGCGCGGGCGTTGCGCGAAGGCGCGGCGGAGATCGAAATGGTGCTGGTCGAGGGAGTTTGACGCATGCCGAAGGGCTATTGGATGGTCCATGTCGACGTACACGACCCCGAAGGCTACCAGAAATACGTCAAGGCCAATGCGGCCGCGTTCGCGAAATACGGCGCGCGCTTCCTGGTTCGCGGCGGCAAGCATGTCGTCACCCGCGGCAGGGCGCCGGAGCGCAACGTCGTGATTGAGTTTCGCGACTATGAGACCGCCGTCGCCTGCCATGACTCAGAAGAATATCGGGAAGCCGCGAAGCTTCGTGACGCCGCGAGCAACGCGGACCTCGTGATCATCGAAGGCTACGATGGGCCCCAGCCGGGCTGATAGTCGCGCGAAGGAAGCGGGGAAATGGCCGACTTAAGGCTGATTGTGAGCGGCGCCGCCGGCCGCATGGGGCGCATGGTCGTCCGGACGATCCATGAGTCGGACGGATTCAAGCTCACTGGCGCGCTCGAGCGCGAAGATTCGCCCTGGCTCGGCCAGGATCCGGCGCTGCTTGCCGGCTGCCCCTCAAAAGGCCTTCAGATCGTGGCCGACCCGCTGCCCTTGCTGCTCGACGCAGACGCGATCATCGATTTCTCCTCACCCGCCGCAAGCGTCGCTCTCGCCGGCCTCGCCGCTCAGGCGCGCATCGCCGACGTGATCGGCACGACGGGCTTGATCGACGAGGACCTCGACAAGATCGACGCGGCCGCGCGCCACGCCCCGATTGTGCGTTCCGGCAACATGAGCATCGGCGTCAACCTTCTCGCGGCGCTGACGCGGCGGGCGGCGTCCGCGCTGGGTAAGGATTTCGACATCGAGATCGTCGAGATGCATCATCGCATGAAGGTCGACGCGCCCTCGGGCACGGCCCTCCTGCTTGGCGAAGCGGCGGCTGAAGGCCGCGGCGTCTCGCTGAACGACCATTCGGCGCGTGGCCGTGACGGCCTGACCGGCGCGCGCCGGGTCGGCGACATCGGCTTCGCCGCGCTGCGCGGCGGCACGGTGGTCGGCGACCATAGCGTCATTTTCGCTGGCGAGGGCGAGCGGGTGACGTTGAGCCATCATGCCGAGGATCGCGCGCTCTTCGCCCGCGGCGCGCTCAAGGCCGTCATGTGGGCGAAAGACCGCAAACCCGGGCTTTATTCGATGGCGGACGTGCTGGGGCTCAGCAAGGACTGATACGGACCCGCCCTGATCCATCTTCCTTGCCAATTTCTGGTCGCCGGCTCGGCGTTAACGAGTCCGTTTTGAGCGATTTCAACTGCTTGCGGCGCGATTAGCGAGTCATATCCCGGCGTCAGCGTCGAAGTCTAGGTCAGCTCGCTGACTGGAAATCGCCAACTGGAGTTGTCGCTCTTTCGGGAAAACAATACCAGACCCTAGCCGGCCTGGCAAGATATTGTCGTGTTTTTTTGTCCAGTCCCGGCCCTCGACCAGCAGCCTTTGCAGCGCCTCGAGAGCGCCGGGCCCTCATTGGCCCCATCCCATAGGCTCGGGCCGCCGCATCACTTCGGAGCGACGGTTTCCGTGCAGTGGAAATCGAGTTTCGCCGACTTTTCCGTCTTTCCCGCGTGAACCCGAATGGCGAGCGGCATGCAAGTCGCGCCTTCCAGGAAGACTGCTTTGTGCTCAACCCCGTCGGGGCCAAAGATGAAGTTGGTGAACGCTCTGTGGGTGGTGATCGGCTGACCGGAACGGCCGGTCTGCGTGAGGTCAACGACGGCAGTCGCATATTTCGGCGAAGCATTCTTGTCCCCCTCGAAGGTGAAGTC
>DATCEJ010000061.1:0-3953 GCA_036510135.1 Roseiarcus sp.
CCAGTGAGCCTTGCCTTCGTGACGGGAAGCCTGAGCCGCGTCGGATCGAGCTTGGCGCTTGCCTTGACGCGCGCGCCTCTGCGAGACGCGCGGGGCCCGCGGGACACCCACCTGCGCCGGGCGCTGCTCCTGGCCCGAGTCTGGGTCGGCTTCCTGGCCGGGGCAATGCTATCGGGCGCCGCAACGCCCCGCTACGGCGCCTGGGTTCTCCTGGCGCCGGCTCTGATCCTCGCCGTCCTGGCCGCGTTCGATCGTCCGGAGCGCGACGCCGTCTGAGCGCGCGCGCAGCAGGCGATCGCGCTTTGTTGGCGCAGCGGAAGCCTCGCGCGCGTCGGGATCTAGATGGCGATCAGCGCGGCCAGCTTGGCCCGAACTTGCCGGGCCGTCTCCGCCGGGACGGCGGCTCCGACCGGACGGATAGGGCGGGCGTGAATGTCGATGCTGCCCAGGTGGCTAAGCAGGATTTCGCCCGCGATCGGCAGTCCCTCGGGCAGGACGACGCTCGTGGGAAAGGGTCGAACACGGGAGGCAATCGGACAGACAAAGACAAAACCGGTGTTCAGCACAAACGCCCGCGGCGAGATCGCGAGCGCCGGACGCCGGCCAGCCTGCTCGCGACCCAAGGGGGATCGAAATCCGTCCAGATGAGATCGCCCGCTTCAGGCAGGAACTCGGTCCCGCTCATTCCTCGACGCGCTCGCGGCCCTGATCTTCGCCCCAATCAAAGGCAGCCCCGTAGAGCGCGCGCCAGTCTTTGGAAGGCGCGCCGGAAAACATCGACTCGACCGTCAATTTGGCGGGGAGCTTGCGGACGATCACCTCCTTGTCCGTCGCTATGATCTCGACTCTCTCGCCGTCGCCAAGACCGGCCTTCTTGGCCACGTGAGCAGGAAGGCGGATCGCCAGGTTCTTTCCCCAGCGTCCGATGACGGCTTCAGCCATGATATTTCTCCTCGTTGGGATATTCCTGGCATATCCCAACGAATCTGTCTAGGGACCTCGCGTCGCTTTGTTCTGAAAAAGAAAACAAAATCTTTTGATTATTGGTAATCTGAAGTATACTGGATTTCAACGTGAAGGAGTTCTGCGAATGGTTAGGACAGCGGACCCGGTGGCGGCGGACGCCAAGCCCAGGCGCCGGCGTACAACGAAACGCGAGCTTGCGCAGCGCGACCTCAGGTTTGTCGAGAAGCTGGCCGCCGGCGCCACGATCGAGGAAATCGCGGCCAGCGAAGGCATATCGGTGAAATGGGCGCGGGAGCGCAAGGCGGTGATTCTGACAAGCCGCGTCATCGACACGCCGCATGAGTTCATCAAGCTTCAGATCCGCCGCCTGAGCGAGGCGATGCTCGTCTCCTACAGCGCCATGAGCAATGGCGATCTGAAGGCGGTCGACAAGGTGATCAAGGTCGCGCGCGAGCTCGACCGCTATCACGGCTTCGCCCCGCACTTAAGCCCGTCCTTGCCCGCCGCGCCGCCCCTTGCTTTGCCTCAGCCCCAGGCGGCCGAGTCGGCGATGGATTGGGATGAGAGCGCGGCTCGTGATGAGGGCGCGCCAAGGGATGGCTTACCGACTCGAGACTGAAAGAACGTCGCGTGAGCCTCGATCAGCGAACTGAGGTTGAGCCAATGGCTTGACCGCCCAACCTCGCAAGCGGGAATTGGCCTTTTGGCCTGATTTCCGCGCCAATAAAAGACGGATCCTATTGAAGCCAACGCGTAATGAAACCTCGGTTTTCGCGCCTACCGAATTCCATTTTGCGGCCGGCATTGGGACCGGTTAAGTTTGCACAAAAGCGAGAGCTGAGATTGAAGCAAAACACGCTAGATCGAGTCATCGAACAAATCGGGAAGATTTCGGCGAAATCTCGATCTCGATCCATCAATGCGGATACGGAAATCTATAAGGAGATGGGTATCTACGGGGACGATTTCGTTTTTGACATAGTATTTTGGGCTGAAAAAGAGTTTGGCGTCATGACTGATGTGAAAATGTCTGATTACGTCCCGAGCGAGACCAACTTCCCTTGGATGGGTCGCCTTTTCCGCCGTCTTCTCCGCATACCAGAGCCCCAATTTAAAAGTCTCACAGTTCGGGATGTCGTTGCAGCTATTGAAAGGCGGAGTTGGCAATCAAGCGAGCAAGATTCTTGATTTCTGCTCGACGACTGTTGGCCGCTTCGGATCAAAACCTGCTCAGCTGGTTGAGTTTCGACCCCATCATGCAGCGCGAGAAGACTGCCGAGCCGCCCTTTACTTAGAAGCCCTTTCCACCGCCCTCGTCCTGAGGTGCCGCGAAGCGGCCTCGAAGGACGCTCGAGCCCGGCGCAAACGAGGCCATCCTTCGAGACGCGACGTTCTGCGCTCCGCAGCATGAGGTCTGTCAGTCCTGGCGCCATTTTTCAGCGCGGAACTAAAAGGGGTCGTAAGCCTCTGACTCCATTGGGGCGTGCCGGTAAAATTGCGGCTACGTGCGGCGCGGCGGATGGTCCACCGTCATCGCGAGGAGGCCGAAGGCCGACGCGGCGATCCAGAGTCCCAGCTGCTTGTGCGTTCGCTCTGGATCGCCGCGCCCCTGCGGGGCTCGCGATGACGGCGAAGCCGTCCTACTCCGCCGCGACCGCAGTCACCGTCACGTAGTTCAACACCGGCCCGAGCCAGCGCTCGACTTCGCCGACGTCCATGCCCTTGCGCGCCGCATAGTCTTCGACCTGATCGCGTTCGACCTTGGCGACGCCGAAATAATGCGAGTCGGGGTGAGCGATATAGACGCCAGAAACCGACGAGGCCGGCCACATGGCGTAGCTTTCTGTGAGCTGGACGCCGGTTAAGCGCTCGGCGTCGAGCAAGCGGAACAGGGTCGCCTTTTCGGTGTGGTCGGGCTGCGCCGGATAGCCGGGCGCCGGGCGAATGCCGTTGTAGGGTTCGGTGATCAGTTCGTCGGGCGTGAACGCCTCATCAGGGGCATAACCCCAGAGGTCGCGGCGGACGCGGGCGTGCATCGCCTCGGCGAAGGCTTCGGCGAAGCGGTCGGCCAGCGCCTTGACCAGGATCGACGAATAGTCGTCGTTGGCGCGCTCGAAACGCTTGGCGATGGCGTCATCGGCGAGGCCCGCTGTGACAACGAAGGCGCCGACATAATCGTGGGCGCCGCTTGAAGCAGGCGCGACGAAATCGGCGAGCGCGACGTTCGGCCTTCCATCGCGGCGGGTGAGCTGCTGGCGAAGTGTGAACAAAGTCGCGATTGGCGTCGCGCGTGAATCGTCGGCGAACAGGCGGACGTCGTCGCCGACCTGCGCCGCGGGCCAGAAGCCGACCACCGCTTTCGGCGTGAACCATTGCTCGTCGATGATGCGCTTGAGCATCGCTTGCGCGTCGTCGAACAACGCGCGCGCCGCCGCGCCCTGATCCGGGTCGTCGAGGATGGCCGGATACCGGCCCTTCAGCTCCCAGGTCTGGAAGAACGGCGTCCAGTCGATGTAGCGCGCGAGGTCGGCGAGATCGGTCCATTCGAACGCGCGCGGTCCAAAGTAGGTCGGCTTCGTGGGGCGATAGGCGGTCCAGTCCGGCTTCATCGGATTGGCGCGCGCCTTGGCGAGCGGAACCCGGATTTTGTCGGCCTCGCTGCGCTCGTGCGCCGCGGCGACTTTGCGGTACTCGGCGCGCACCGCCTGGATTGTCGCGGCCCGGGTCTCCGGCGAAAGCAGCGACGCAACGACGCCGACCGCGCGGCTCGCGTCATTGACGTGCACCGCCTGACAGCGGGTGTAGCGGGGATGAATCTTGACCGCGGTATGAACGCGGCTGGTTGTCGCGCCGCCTATGAGGAGGGGAATGTCGAAGCCCTCGCGCTCCATCTCGGAGGCGACGTGCGCCATCTCGTCGAGCGACGGCGTGATCAGGCCGGAGAGGCCAATGGCGTCAGCCTTTTTCTCTCGCGCGACGGCGAGGAT
>DATCEJ010000062.1:0-10659 GCA_036510135.1 Roseiarcus sp.
CGCCCTTCTCCGTGCCGGCGACCTTGGCGGTGTAGCCGGACAGAAAATGATACATCGCCTGCGCCGCATCGAGCTTCGCGATCGGGGGCAAAACCCCGAATGCGTCGCAGGTCAGCATGATGATGTTCTTGGGATGGCCCGCGCGCCCGGTGACGGAAGCGTTGGCGATGAAATCGAGCGGATAGGCGATGCGCGTATTCTCGGTCTTCGAATCGTCGTCGAAGTCGGGAATCCTCGATTCTTCATCGAGCGTCACATTTTCCATGACGGAGCCGAAGCGCTCGGTGGTCGCGTAGATCTCAGGCTCCGCCTCGCGCGACAGCTTGATCGCCTTGGCGTAGCAGCCGCCCTCGAAATTGAAGATTCCGCCCCGCCCCCAGCCATGCTCGTCGTCGCCGATGAGCGTACGGCTGGGATCGGCGGAGAGCGTGGTCTTGCCAGTGCCGGAGAGGCCGAAGAAGATCGCCGCGTCGCCGCCCTGCCCGGTGTTGGCCGAGCAATGCATCGGCATGACCTGTTTCGCCGGCAAGAGATAATTGAGGACGGTGAACACGGATTTCTTCATCTCGCCCGCATAGCTCGTGCCGCCGATGAGCACGATCTTGCGCGTGAAGTCGCAGGCGATGATCGTCTCGCTTCGCGCCCCGTGCCGCTTGGCGTCGGCGCGAAACGAAGGCAGATCGACGATCGTCAGCTCCGGGACAAAGTTCGCCAGTTCCTCCACTGGCGGGCGTATCAGGAGATTGCGGATGAACAGCGAATGCCAGGCGTATTCGGTGAAGACGCGCGCGCGTATGCGCAACTGAGGATCGGCGCCTCCGCAAAGATCCTGAGCGAATAAAGTCTTGCCTTTGGCGTGGGCGATGAAATCGGCGAGGAGACCGTCGAAGCACTGGACCGTCATCGCCTTGTTGTTGTCCCACCAGACCTTGGCCTCGGTGTTCGCATCGCGCACCACGAACTTATCCTTCGGGCTGCGTCCGGTATGCGCGCCCGTATCGGCGACGAGCGGCCCATGCGCGGCGATCCGCGCCTCCTTGCGCTGCAAAGCGTGCTCGTAGAGCTGAGGCGCGCCGAAATTCCAGTTGATCGCGACCAGATCGCGAAAGCCGAAGCGATCCGCGCCGAAGTCGAAATTATGCGCCCCGTTCTCGATCATGTTGAGCGTCCTTCGAAGGCGCGCCGAAATGGATGGCGCGCAAATCCAAGCAATTTCATGCCCAGCGGTCAACCAGACGAAAACCCGGCCGACCAGCGATCGCCTCCGCGCAACAGCGAGTGTGCCTGGCCCATGTGGCGATGAATGGGCGGAACCAGTCTCGAATTGGCCGGTTTGCGGCGAAGCACGTTCGCGCCTCCTCGAATTGGCTCATGGAGGCGACGTCTCTCTTGTGCAATGATTGGACCGGACGACTCGCCTTGCGCCGTCGGGGGAGGAAGCAGGACCTTCGCGTCGCAACACAGCCGGACAACCGCCAATGAGCCAATTGCGGAGCCGGGAGGGACCAATGGGGGATCGGCCTCGAGGTAGCCTGCGCAAAATTCAAGTGCCGTCGGAGGAGCGGGAAGTCGCCGTCCGGACCGTCTCGGCCGGGGAAACCTGGTCCTTTTCGGCGGCGGGCCAGTGGCAGACCGGCTTCGTCTGGTGCGGCGCCGACGGCTATCGCAATTTCCTTTTCGACGCTCTCAAGTTCGCGCCGCGCGCGCCGGGTGAAGCTCGGCTGAAGCTCATGGGCCGGTTCAGGGACGAGCCCGACTCGGCCGCTTTTCCGATCGGCGCCGGATGCACCAAGACCTTTGCCCGGTCGGGCGAACTCGTCGTCTTCGCCAACGACCTCCTGGACGGTTATGCCGATAATCGCGGCGCCGTGACGCTCACTATCGCTCCCGGCGGCGTCGCGCCCGCGCCGAGGACCTCGGTCGGCGGCGTTTCCGGCTGGTGGGGCGATATCGTCGAGCTCTTCAACCGCACGGCCGGCGTGCCCGTCATCGCCGCCTTCGCCCTTGGCGTCTCGGGCATCCTCCTCTTCATGCCGCAAGGGCGGGATCTCGTCCGTGGCGTCGGCGAGGACGGACTCGGACGCGTCTCGATCGCCTTCGCAATCGGGCTTCTTTTCTTCGGAATTCAGGCCTGGAGCTGGTCGCGCATCGTCGTCGCCTCGAACTACGGAACCGACCGCACCCGATGGCGGCCGCGCCGGCTTCTCGAATGGGGGCCGAGAGTGCTGGCCTTCGTACCCTTTGTCGCAGCCGCGATCGCGCTCGAGGTCAGTTTCAGGTGGAACGCGCCCGTCGCCTTGCTCTTGCTGGCGATCGGGGCGATCTTCCTCGGATTGGCCATCGCCCGCGTGCCGCTAACGAGGCGTCTCGTGGGCGATACGCGGACGGCGCCGTGGGTTCAGGGCGCGTGGGTCATCGCCGGCCTCGCCACGACGCTGGGCGCAATGGTGGTCGCCATCCTCTGGCCTGCCGGAATCGGCGTCGCGCTCGGCGGCCCGGCGATCGTGGTCTTCGGGCTCGGCTTCATCATCCCCGTGATCACGATCGCCTGCCAGCTCGGCACGAGCCTCAGGATCCCGGTTACCGGCGCGCTCCTCCTGTGGGCGGTCCTGCTCGGCGTTTTCTTCGACAATCACCGGGTCGGGCGGCGCGCCCTGATCGCCGAGACGGGCGGCGCCACGGATCGGCCGACTTTGGCGAGCGCCTTCAAACTCTGGGCCGGCCAGCAGCCGGTCGGCGCAAACGGCAAGACAACGATGGCGCTCATCGCCGTGCAGGGCGGCGCGTCGCGCGCGGGCTACTGGACCGCGGTGGCGCTGGCTGAGCTCCAGACGGCTGCGGCGAAACTAACCGGAAAGGACGGCAAGCCGGTCGATTTCGGTAGCCACATCTTCGCCATCAGCTCGGTGTCAGGCGGCAGCGTCGGCGCGGTCGGCTATTCCGCGATGCTGAAGACGGCGGCGCCGAACGTCAGGACGCCGACGACGAAAGGGGACGCCGAGACTCTCACCAACGATCTTCTGGGTTTCGCCGGCCGAGACGCGCTCGGCCCGGCGCTCACCGGCATGCTCTATTCCGACCTGCTGTACCGGTTTCTGCCGGCGCCATTCCTTCCGGATCGCGCGGAGACGCTCGAGCGCGCCTGGGAAGAGGCGTGGGACGCCTCTGACGGCCAAACCGGTTTGCACCCCCGAACGGTCGGAACGATCGGCGCGTCCTTCCTCGCGCTCGCGCCCAAGGACGGCGAACAATGGCGGCCTCTTCTCATCGTGCAGGGCGCAAGCGAGAGCGGCGGGCGGCGCATGCTGACGAGCGCGGTGAAGTTCACTTGCGACGAGGTCGACGCGGACGACGTCCTCCAGGGGATCGGCCATGATGTCGCCGCCTCGACCGCCATCCTCAATGGCGCGCGCTTTCCCTGGGTGAGCCCGGGCGGCACGTTCACCCATCAGCCGTGCTACGCCAAAGAAGGCGATCCCAAGTCCAATGACCACGTTCTCGACGGCGGCTATTTCGACAATGCCGGGGCCGAGACCTTGCGCGAAATGACGCGCGCCATCCGCAACCTCGACGGCGGCGGGGAGAAGGACCTGGACATCGTCTTCATCCTGATCGGCTATGCGGACCACGATCCCGCGAAGCCCCCGCCCCTGCCCCCGACGGGCATCAAGGCGTGGACCTCCGACCGCATCGCCTCGCTCATGCCCAACGACGTCTTCGCGCCGGTGCTCGGCCTCTACAACGGCATGGGCGCGCACGAAGCGCATCTGGCGCGGGAGATGAAGCTCGCCGGCCAAACGGCCATTGGTGATCCGGACCCCTACGTCTCGCGGCTGACCGGCGACAACCCCTACGCCGCGCTCCTGCTCTGCCCGGGAGACGTCAAGCTGGATAACGGCCGCACGATCACCTACGAGCCGCCCATGGACTGGACGCTGTCGGGGGAGGCCAAGCGCTATATCGAGAATTCGGTCATCGCGACGGCGCCCGCCTGCAACGCCAAGGCCAATGTCGAAGCGATCGGCGCGGTGGTGGGAAGGCTTGGGCGCTGACCGCGCGCCCACGCCCAACGCCGCTCCGACACCGCCCGACGCAGACGGGGTCGACTCGTTCGGCGCGCAAGGGCGGCGGGTGGGTTCGAACGAGGTCGCGCTCAGCAGGACTGCTGGGACGGTCCAACATTGAGGCACAACGCCACAGTCTTCAGCGTTCGGCGCCAAAATTTGCAGCGTAGAGACCTGCAAAACGGCGCCTTCAAGACTGTGTGCGAGGAATTTTCAATGGTTGTGTGAAAGCCCCGCCCTCAATAATGCCCCAATGCCAAGTTACCGTTCAGAACGCTAGAATAATAAGGACGTTGGATCTCGCGATAGAAACCGGGGGGCTCGCAAAGCGCAGGAGCCTGTCATGTGCGACTACTCGTTGGAGATGTATGGATCGCGTCCCGCCCGTGAGGGCGAGATCTATGTAACGACGCGGTTTCCGAGCGGTTCGATCGGTTTCGCCTCAGCCGGCGATCCGCGCACCGCGGTTTGCATGCAATGCGACACCAAGGTGATGCTGACGGACATTACGCCGGCGTTACGAACGGCGCTCCGCGTCGACGCGGAAGTGGAGACGACCTTCGCCCAGCGCGAGGCCGGCCTCTACCGCGACGGTCTGCGGTTGCCGGACGGGCGTTTTGTCTCGCTGCAGGATCTGCAGCCCGGCATTCACGCCTATGTCCCGGCGCTGCTCGAGCGTGACGCGTTGAAGGACCTGATGAAGACGCCAGAGACCGTCGACTAGGACAACGACGGATCAAATCCTGTCGACCCGAACCGCAGGCTTGCGTTCGCTCTCGGGAGCATGACGCAGGTCTGCGGAAGGTTTATTTGATTGTTTCATTTGAGGCGTTTTCTGGCCGCAGAGTTTCTCTATTTTTGAACAGCGCCGTCCGCGTTCACCCGTTCCCTTCATAGGCCCTTCCTTCCTCGTAACGATGCAATCTGCGCGGAACCTGAGTAGCTCGTCGCGACGCTCGCGCAAAGACTCCACGAGCTTGAAAAAGCGATATATGCGTGGGGCTGTTAGGGCTGGTCGGACGTGCCAATTAGAATGGGCGGAGAGACAACATGAATCTGGCGGCTGCTCGTCTGGCTCTCATGTTTGTCGGCGGTCTCGTCTGCGGGGGCGCTGTTTTGACCACGGGCGCGGCGAGCGCCGAGCAACAGGCCATCAAGGGCCTCGTCAGCGGCGCAATGATCCAAGGGGTCGGCTTCAGGGCGATGATCCAGAAGCACGCGATCATGTACAATCTCGCCGGCTTCGCTCGAAACAACATTCCGGATGGAACGATTAGCGTAAGCCTGCAAGGGGACAGGCCTCAAATCGATAAAGTCCTCGATGCGATACGCGCCGGCACGAAAAAGTCGTCACACGATAACAAGATCAGCGTGACCGAAGACGCTCTCGATCCCAATCTGAAGACGTTCACTGTCTTTCACTGGACGTCGAAGACTCGGGGCATAACCAACCCCTATGACCTGGTTTTTCAGCTCCGTCCTGCCGACGACGAGATATCCCCGAAACAGGCCAAGGCGGTGTGGAACACGATCGCGGAAAGCACGCTCAAGGGCGACGACCTGGCGAAGTTCATGAAGCATCTCGACGCCGACGATTGATCGCGGCGCTACCCGCCAATGCGGGAAAAGATGTCGCGTAACGGCGCGCCGCCCCAGGCGGAAGTGACGAAGTCGTTGTGATCGACCGAGCCGGCGTCGACGAATGCAACGACGCCTGGGGTGAGCTGGCGCGGCAGAGCGCTCACGGTCGGCACCCCGGCGGCCTCGAGCTCAGCGCGGACCGCATCGTTGCCCGCACGCGAGGAAGTCGAATAGGCGCTGACGAAGAAGGCGCTGCGTCCCGGCCCTTCAGCCCAGCTCACGAACTTGTCGCGCTCGCCGTAGAGCGCGTCGAGCAGCACAAGCCCGCGCACCCGACCCTGATCGCCCCCGACGGCGAGCGAATAGGCGGCTGGCAGATAGCCGCCGCTGTAGGCGACGATGACGATCGGCATCCGCCGAAAGGCGCCGCGCGCGTTGGGATAGAGGTCGCCGAGCTTCGACTGCGCTTCACTCAGGAAAGAGGCAAACCCGCCTGACGACCAGAACCGCCCGGCGCTCGAATCTTGCGCGTCCACCGCGAGTTGCGGGGCGACCAGAACGGCGTTGAGGCCCGAATCGGCGAGCTGGCGCACGATCTGCTGGCGGGCGATGACGTCGCGCGACAGCGTGGCGTTATTGCCGTGGAAGAAGACGATGATGACCCCGCCCCTGGCCGGATCGAACGACTGAGGCGCCGCAAGCAGCACGCTGCGGTCGCTGTAGGTCTGATCCTCCCAATGGATCCCGCCGCGTGGGCTCGAATGGCCAAGCCGGCCGTTGTCATCGACGTCCATGAAGGGCCGGGTCTTGCCGGTCTCCTGATAATTCGGGATCAGGCCGTGGTAGGGGAAGGCCGAGTTCTCGAACGCGGCCAGCGAAACGGTCGCGCCGTCGATCGATTCGAGACCAGCCCCTGAGGACTGGCTTTGCTGAACTCTCGGACCCGCGCAACCGGCCATGAGCAGGGCCGCCCCCACCGTCAGGCCCCAAGCAAATTGCGTTCGCTTCGACTCAGACGCCCTCATCCTGAGGAATCCGCAAAGCGGGCGTCTCGAAGGATGATCCAGCCCGCACGGATTTCCGCGAAACCTGGATTCGCCCTTCGAGGCCGCTTCGCGGCGCCTCAGGACGAGGTCCGAGGATGAACGCGCCGTCCGCCTAAAGAGACGACCCTGCATGGCCCGATCCTTAACAATCCCTTGGCGGCGTCGAAAGACCTTTTCAAAGCCCGCTTACAAAATCGTGAACATTCCTTATCGTTGGTGAGGCTGGCCTCAGGCGCCATACTCGGCGCCACCGCTGAGTCGCGACGGTCACGGGTCGGAGACCAATGCCCATACGATTTATACTGATCGGCATCGTACTGGCGGCCGCCCTCGCCTCGACCTCGCCGGCGCTCGCCCAGGACAAGGGAACGCTGAACCCCAAACCGCTGCCCCCGCTCGCCGATCCCGCCAATCCGAGACTGCCGGCCAAGGAAGTGTTCGGCCGGGCGCTGACGCCGGTCGAAGCCCAGGCGCGCTCGATCGGCTTCTACTCGCGCGGCTGTCTTGCCGGAGCCAAGGCGCTCCCGGTCGACGGCGCGTCCTGGCAGGTCGTGCGCCTGTCGCGCAATCGCATGTGGGGGAACCCGGCGATGATCGCGTTCCTCGAGCGCTTCTCGCGCAAGGCGAAGGCCGAGGGCGTCTGGAACGGCATTCTCGTCGGCGACATTTCCCAGCCCCGCGGTGGTCCGATGCTGACCGGCCACGCCTCCCATCAGGTCGGCCTCGACGCCGACGTGTGGCTCACTCCGATGCCGGACCGCACGCTCTCCAGAGAAGAACGGGAGACGATGTCGGCGGTCGACATGGTGAGCGAGGACGGACGGTCGGTCACGGCGCATTGGACGCCGGCGCAGGCGGGCGTCATCAAGGCTGCCGCGGAGGAGCCGGAGGTCGAACGCATCTTCGTCAATGCGGCGATCAAGAAGGCCCTCTGCGAGACCGCCAGGGGGCAGCCCTGGATGAACAAGGTGCGCGCCTATTGGGGGCACAACTACCATTTCCATATTCGCATCAAATGCCCGGCGGGCGATTCCGGCTGCGAGCCGCAGGACCCGGTCCCGCCCGGCGATGGCTGCGACAAGTCGCTCGCCTGGTGGTTCACCGACGAGGCGCTGCATCCGCGCCCCGGCAAGCCTAAGCCGCCGCTGCCAGTGTCGGCGCTGCCGCCCGAATGCCGGAAAGTCGTTCTGGAGAAATAACGCTCAGGCGCCTTCCGAGTCGACCTCGGACGGGTGCGTGTGGGGCCCAAACCGCTCGGCGAGCGCCAGAACGATTGTCGAAACAACGAAGGTCAAGTGAATGCCGACCAGCCAATACAGTTCGCGGTCGGTTTCATGGCCGATGTTCATGAACGCCTCGAGCAGCTTGATTCCGGAGATGGCGACAATCGAGGCCATGAGTTTCAGCTTCAGTTCGCTGAAGTCGATCTCGGCGATCCAGTGCGGCCGACCGTCGTCCTTTCGCGAGGCGACGGGCGCCACAAAATTGGTGTAGCCGGAGAGAAAGACGATCACGACCAAGGAGGCGGTCAGCGTCAGGTCGACGATCCCCAATTCGGACAGGAGGACTTGGTCGTCGTTCAGGGTCGGCAACTGCGTCATCAGTTCGTAGAGGTGAAAGCCGCTCTTATAGACAATCGCGACGAGGCTGATGGCGAGCGCCAGATAGAGCGGTGCGAGAAGAAATCGGGCCGCGAACAGGAGTCGTTCAAACGCATCCCTGATCATGGATTTCTCAAGTTTCCGGTCAAGCACAACGCCCGCATCGTATGCGGCCCGCTCATTTAGGTTGAATGCCGGAACTCACGCAAGCCGCAGGCCTCACCCGGCGCCACGGACCCGGGGACGAAACGCCGCTCAGCCGGCGCGCAGCACCCGTCCGGCGATCGCGTCCAGTTTTTTGACAAGCTCGGGATCGCGGTGGGAAGGGTTTGTGATCAGCGCGAATTCAAGCGAGCGGTCCGATCCGATGGGACAGGCTTCATGCTGCGGGGGAAATTCGCGCAGCGTCCGCGCGACGACCGCGCTCGCCTTGTTGGCGTTCTCGCCCATGACCTTGATCACAGACGCGACGTCGACCGCGCCGTGCTCCTCGTACCAGCAGTCATAGTCGGTGACCATGGCGATCGTCGCGTAGGAAATCTCCGCTTCCCGCGCGAGTTTCGCCTCGGTCGCGCCGGTCATGCCGACGACGTCGGCGCCGCGGGTCTGGAAGCCTAGCGACTCCGCCAGCGACGAGAACTGCGGGCCTTCGATGCAAACATAGGTCCCCCCGTCGCGGCACGCGATCGTCTCCGCTTGAGCCGCGGCGACGAGGCGGCGGCGCAACAGCGGCGCGATCGGATGGGCCATCGAGACATGCGCGACGCAGCCGTCGCCGAAGAAGCTCGTCTGGCGCTTGTAGGTGCGATCCTCGAACTGATCGATCATGACGAACATGCCAGGATAGAGCTCGCGGTGGAACGAGCCGCAGGCTGACAGCGCAATGATGTCGGTGACGCCGACCCGCTTCAGGGCGTCGATGTTGGCGCGATAATTGATCGTCGAGGGAGAGAAACGGTGGCCCCGCCCGTGGCGCGCCAGGAACACCGCCTGCGTTTCGCCAACCCGCCCAAAGCGCAGGGAGTCGGCGGGATCGCCCCAGGGGGTCGCGACGCGCTCCTCGCGCAGGTCCGTCAGGCCGGGAAGATCATAAACGCCCGAGCCGCCGATGACCCCTACGATTGCTTTGGCCATGCTCTCCCCGCTTCATCGAGAGCGGCACTGTTCCCGCCGGTCGCGGCGCGACCGACTCGGCGCTCTCGATGTTGGCTGGCTAGTGCGCGGATTCCCAGATGCGCTTCTTGACGAAGTAGAGCAGCACCGCGAACACGATGAGGAAGATGATGACTCTCAGGCCAATTCTCTTGCGCTCGGGAAGATTCGGTTCAGCTGCCCAGCTCAGAAAGGCCGCCACGTCTCTGGAGTAGTTATCCAACGTCGGCTTGGTGCCGTCCTTGTAATCGACGGCGCCGTCGGTGATCGGCTGCGGCATCGCGATCTTATGGCCGGGATAGTACAGATTCCACTGCAGGTCATCGGGCTTGGTATAACCGTTCAGGATCGCGTGGATGTAATCGGCGCCCATCTCCTGGTATTCGAAGCCCGGCAGCGCGTCGATGACGAACCAAGGGAAGCCGCGTTCGAACTTCAGCGCTTTGGCCAGCAAGTCCATGTTTGGCGGCGCTTTGCCGAAGGTCGCCGCCGCAGCCTGGTCGTTCGCATAGGCTTCAGGACGAGGGATGATGTCGGCTGGCGTCCCGGGGCGTTTGAAGATTTCGCCCTTATCGTTGGGTTCGGCGTTGGTGACCTGATAGGTGGCGGCGAGCGTCCTGATCTGGTCCTCGCTGAAGCCCGGCCCATCGGGATCGGCGAGCGTGCGGAAAGGAATGCTCAGAGCATGACAGGTGCTGCAGACCTCCTTGTAGACCTGGAACCCGCGCTGAAGCTGAGCCTTGTCGTAGATGCCGAACATCCCCGAGAAGCTCCAGCTCTGTCGGGGAGGGTTCGGCTGCCCGGCGTCGCTCTGCGCGAGCACGGTGGACGCGCTCGCAAGGACAAGCGCCGTGGCCGCAAAGGCAAGCGCGGAAAACTTGACACGGATCATCGTTGAAATTCCCTGGGAGCCGGTCCGTATCATTCTGCAGCAGCCGCGACAGTCTTCGTCCTCGTCAGCACAGCGTCGGCGATCGAGATGGGGATCGGCTTCGTCTTCTCCGTAAAGCTCAGAATGGGCATGACGAGGAGAAAGAACGCGAAATAGCCGAACGTCAGGATGCGCGCGATGAGCGCCAGCCCCTCTGTCGGCTCTTGCGAGCCCAGGTAGCCGAGGCCAACGCAGATTGCGGCGAAGACCCAGAAGAAAATGCGGAACGTCGGGCGGTACTTCGCCGACTTGACTGGCGAGCGGTCGAGCCAGGGGATCAATGC
>DATCEJ010000063.1:0-3852 GCA_036510135.1 Roseiarcus sp.
GGCGCAGAACGAGCGTGCCGCTGCGCTGCTCTACGCTAAGGAGGCGCTTGAGAAAGCTTTCCCCGAGCAGGTTCACTTCGCCCGCCTCCGGCGCGAGAATGAGAGCCTCGACATCGTTTAGATAGAGGCCGCCGAGGCTGACGCTTCTGAGAACGGTCGGCGAAGCGGTCGACTGGCCATTCGCGGTCTGGATCAGCCTCTTGCGTCCTCCCGATGAACTGAGTCCCAACCGCCTGGCGGTCGAAGCGGAGACGCAGACTTCGGTCGCGCCCGTGTCGATGAGCATCGGGACCGGCGCCCCGTTGACCAGGACCCCGGCCGCGTACTGGCCGCGCTGGTCCGCCTCAAGCAGCGCTTCCCGATAACCGGACGATTCGCGTTGAGGCGGCTCCGGCGAGGGCGCCTCGGCCGCGACCGCACCCGTGGCGCGCGCTGCGGAAACAGGCGCAGGCAGACGGTTCAACAGGAGGGATGAACCCAAGAGCGCCAGCGCCACACACACCGTCGCAAAAAAGATGACGCGCCCGAACATTGCGCCTCCGCGCCGGGGCCGCGCTGTCGCGTCGCCAGCGACGAAAGCATCCCGCCGAGACACGAAAATTCGATGAATCGATTCGTGAGGATTGCGTTGGGGTCGCTCTGTAGCCCCGCTCGGCTCGAGCGGGGCCGCGCGGTCCGCGACCGCGCCTACAGGGGCGCCGCGTCACCAGGGGCGGCGACGCGGCCCTCTAATACATCACGGCGGCGCCACGATGGTCGCCCGGCTGCGGCCAACGAAGCGAATATCCAACACCTGGCCCGCAATCGCGGAGCCAAGCCGGGCGGAGAAATGGAGCGGCGTGCAGTGGCGCACCGCCGCCAGCATGGATTGGGCGAGCCCGGAATCGTCCCCTGCGCCGCCGCTCGAATGCACATAGACAATTCTCGGCTCGCCGATAACGGCGCCGTCCCGCGTGAAGCTCATGCGAACGGTGACTTGATCGTCGTCGTGCGCCGGGCGCCAGCAGGCGGCGAGCCCTGTCGCAATGCCATGGACGCGTTTGACCAGCGGCGGCTGTGCTTGGACGGGCTGTGCTTGCGCCCCGAAGCCCAACGCGACGATCGACATCAAAACGAAGCGGTGGGCCCTCTGACAGGCTGGCGGGGCGTCTTTGCCGCTATAGCGTGTTGCGCTCACGTCGAACCGCTCTCCCGCCTGACCTCGTGCCTTGAGGCGCCGCGAAGCGGCCTCGAAGGACGCTCCAGTATAAGCCGAACGCGCCACTGGAACATCCTTCGAGACGCGCCTTCGGCGCTCCTCAGCGACGAGGATGGCGGTATTCCAAGGTGTGCCTCAAAGATAACGGTTGAGCAGGTTCTCATAATATTCCTGCCGTCCCGACTTCGGCTTCGGCTCGATCTTCTCCTTGGCGACCCGCGAAGCGATCGCTTCGAGCGACGCGCCCTTCGCCAGCATTGCCTGCGCCCTCGGCTTCTCCCAGCCAGCGTAGCGCTCAGCGCGCAGCGCATCGAACTTGCCGTCCTCGATCATGCGCGCTGCCGCGACCAGCGCCGCGGCGCAGACGTCGATGCCGCCGATATGGCCGAGCAACAGATCGGCCGGGTCGATGGACTGCCGGCGCACCTTGGAGTCGAAATTGAAACCGCCCGGCGCAAGGCCGCCCGCCTTCAAGATGAAATAGAGCGCGGGAACGAGCTCGGCCGCGTTGTTGGGAAACTGGTCGGTGTCCCAGCCGGACTGATAGTCGTTGCGGTTGGCGTCGATCGAGCCCAGCATTCCAAGCGCGCTCGCGAGCGCGATTTCATGCTCGAACGAATGGTGGGCGAGCACGGCGTGGCCGACCTCGATGTTGAGCTTGACCTCCCGCTCGAGGCCGAAGCGCTGCAAAAAGCCGAACACGGTCGCGACGTCGAAATCGTATTGGTGCTTGGTCGGCTCCTGGGGCTTCGGCTCGACCAGGATCACGCCCTTGTAACCGATCTTATGCTTGTACTCGACGACCAGGGATAAGAAGCGCCCGAGCTGATCCTGCTCGCGACGCAGATCGGTGTTGAGCAGGGTTTCGTAACCCTCGCGGCCGCCCCACAGCACGTAGTTGGCGCCCTCGAGCTTGTGCGTCGCGTCAAGCACATTTTTTACCTGGGCCGCAGCGTAAGCGAACACATCCGGGTCGGGATTGGTGGCGGCGCCCGCGAGATAGCGGGGATGACTGAACAGATTCGCGGTGCCCCAGAGGAGCTTGGTCCCGGTCTTCTGCATTTTCTTGGCGAAGAGATCGGTCATCTCGGCGAGGTTGCGGCCAAACTCCTTGAAGCTATCGCCCTCGGGAACGACGTCGCGATCATGGAAGCTGAAGAACGGAAAGCCGAGGGTCGTGAACATATCGAACGCCACGTCAGCCTTGGCGCGCGCGCCTTTCATCGTCTCGCCGTCCCATGGGCGCTCGAAGGTCGGCGCGCCGAACATGTCGGTCCCCATCCAGGCGAAGTTGTGCCAGTAGCAAACGGCCGGCCTGAGATGGTCGGCCATGGTCTTGCCCATGACGACCCGGGACGGGTCGTAGTGGCGATAGGCGTAGGGGTTATCGCTCTTGAGCCCCTCAAAGCGCACGGGTTCGATATCGCCAAAAAAGCGCTTGCTCATGGGTCCGTCTCCTCGAATGTCATTGGTCTAAAGCAGAATTGTGCGGGCCGCTCAACAGGCGTCCATGATCCTTGGGAACGGCTTGAGCACAGTCGCTGGGGCCGCACGGGCCGGCGAGCTTTCCCCGATTATCCTGCTCGTCAGAATTAATGTAAATTACTTGACTTTTCTAGAAATCCTGGCTACGATGTTTGGGTTGACTTCGAGCGGCGCGGGGCAGGTCAGGACAGGAACGCCGGGACGCCAAAAGCGACTCGCTAATCGCAGCGCAACCGATTGAAAAGGCTCGATTCGGACTCGTTAACCGCGGCTCCGTGAAGCCGATCCTCCGTCGCGCCTCACCCCCACTCTGGACTCTAATCAGCGCGGAAGTCGCGGACAAACTGGACGAGCGCCTTAAGTCCCATCGCGCAGTCCTCGACGGTGATGGATTCCAGCGGATTGTGGCTCACGCCGCCCTTGCACCGAACGAACAGCATGCCGGCGGGACAGAGCTTGCCCATCGCCATGGTGTCGTGACCTGCGCCCGACGGCAAAAGCCGGGGCGGAACGCCAACAGCTTTGACCGCCCGCGCAAGGCCGGCGACAATGCTCGGGTCACAGACATATGCGTTGGCCTCATGCGACTTGGCGATGCTCACGCGCACGCCACGAGCCTCGCCGATGGCGCCAATCCGCACGTCGATGTCTGCTAGCGCCGCGACGCGGTTCATGTCGGCGGGGGAGCGCACGTCGATGGAGAACTGGATATGGCCCGGTATGACATTAGCCGCGCCGGGCCACACCTCGAGCCGACCGACTGTCGCGACGAGATCGGGCTCGCGGCGCGCGCGCTCCTCGACCGCCAGCACCATTTCAGCGGCGGCGGCCAGCGCGTCGCGACGGAGATTCATGGGCGTGGCGCCCGCGTGACCGGCGACGCCGTCGACCGCGACCTCGAGCCTGGTCGCGCCGTTGATCGCGGTCACCACGCCGACCGGCAGCCCTTCCGCCTCCAGAATCGGACCCTGCTCGATATGAGCTTCGACAAACGCGGCGACGTTGTGCGATCGAATGGAGGCGGCTTGGTCGGGATCGCCGCCGAAGGCCTTCAGCGCTTCCCGCATCGAAACGCCGCCCGCGTCACGCTGATCGAGCGCATCCTCCGGATAGCTTCCAGCAAGCGCGAGCGAGCCGGTGAGCGTGGTCCGAAAGCGGACGCCCTCCTC
>DATCEJ010000064.1:0-3934 GCA_036510135.1 Roseiarcus sp.
ATGGCGACCTCGCGACCAACGCGGCGATGGTCTATGCGCGAGAAGCCAAGCAGGCTGGCTCGAATCCGCGCGCTCTCGCGGATCGGCTGGTCGCTGACCTCAAGCTTGAACCGGATGTGCAGCACGCCGAGGCCGCCGGCCCCGGCTTCATCAATATCGTCCTTAAGTCAGAGGTTTACGAGAAAGTCTTGAAGACGGTTCTCATTCATGGCCAGTTTTTCGGCGCCGGGGCGCCGAGCGAGGGAGGACCGGTCAACGTCGAATATGTGAGCGCCAATCCGACCGGGCCGATGCATGTCGGCCATGCGCGGGGCGCGGTGTTTGGCGATGCGCTTTCGAGCCTGCTCATCTTCTCGGGCCGCGAGGCGACGCGCGAATATTACATCAACGACGCCGGCGGCCAGGTCGACGTCCTGGCGCGCTCGGCGTTCCTGCGCTATCGCGAGGCGCTCGGCGAAGACATCGGCCCGATCCCCGAGGGCCTCTATCCCGGCGACTATCTCAAGCCGGCCGGCGAGAGCTTGGCGCGCGAATATGGTTCGGCGCTCAAGGACAAGCCCGAGGCGGAATGGCTGCCTGTCGTGCGCAAGCGCGCCATCGACGCCATGATGGCGATGATCCGCGAGGACCTCGCCGCCCTCAACATCACCCACGAGGTGTTCGCCTCAGAGCGCGCGCTGACCGGTACCGACGGCGGCGTGGACCGCGTGCGCGAGACGATCGACTGGATGCGGGCGAAAGATCTCGTCTACCAGGGCCGCCTGCCGCCGCCCAAAGGCGCGCCCTCAGAGGATTGGGAGGATCGCGAGCAGACGTTGTTCCGCTCGACCGATTTCGGCGACGACGTCGACCGGCCGCTCATCAAGTCCGATGGCGGATACACTTATTTCGCCAGCGACATCGCCTACCACAAGACCAAGATCGACCGGAATTTTCGCACCCTGGTCGACGTGTGGGGCGCCGACCACGGCGGCTATGTCAAGAGAATGCAGGCCGCGGTCGCCGCCCTGTCGGACGGCAAGGCGAAACTCGAGGTGCGGCTCTGCCAGCTCGTGCGCCTCATGCGCGCTGGCGAACCGGTCAAAATGTCGAAACGATCCGGGGACTTCGTGACATTGCGTGAGGTCGTGGACGAGGTCGGCGCGGACGCTGTCCGGTTCATGATGCTGATGCGCAAGAACGACGCGCCGCTCGATTTCGACCTGGCGAAGGTGATCGAGCAAAGCCAGGACAATCCAGTCTTCTATGTGCAGTACGCCCACGCTCGCGCCCGCAGCGTCATGCGGCAAGGCAAGCTCGTCTTTGCAGACTTTGATCTCGATCGAAAGGCGCTCGCTCACGCCGACTTCTCGCTGTTGACCGACGAGGGAGAGCGCGAGCTGATGCGAACCTTCGGGCAATATCCGCGCGTTGTTCGGCAGGCCGCCGAGGCGCACGAACCTCACCGGATCGCTTTTTTCGCCCATGATTTGGCGACGCGTTTCCACGCGCATTGGAACAGGGGGAAAGACGCGCCACGTTTGCGGTTTGTTAACGAGAAAGAACGAAATTTATCTTATGCGAGATTGGCTTTGGTCGCGGCCGTGAGCCTTGTTTTGGCCTCCGCATTGTCAATTTTGGGCGTTAGCGCCCCCGAGGAGATGCGGTAGCGGATTTGTTAGTGGGCGGCGTTTGACGCCCGCTCTTAGTATGATCCGCGACGAGTGAGGGTAACATGAGCGCTTCCCAGTCACGAGTGACGGACGAGATCAACCTCGACGAATTCGAGCGGCGATTGCGCGCCGCGGGCGCTCAACAGGCGCAGGCCGAAGATCCGCTCGCGGAACTGTCGCGTCTGGTCGAATTCTCGCACATGGGCATTGCAAACGGCGACGCGCCGTCGCGGCGCCCCGCCGGGCCTGCTGCGCGCGCGGCGCCTTCGACATCGATCGAAGCCGGGACGCTCCGGCCAACGCTCGACGATGAGGTGGAGGAACTCGTTCCCGGCGCGTCCGAGGCCGATCGCGCGGCGCGGCGGGACTACGAGTTCGACGCCGATCATTCCGATGGCGCTTCCGGAAGCGACCATGGCGAGGAGCGCCGGCCCATGCGCTGGAAGATCGCCGTCTCCGCGCTCGCGCTTGCGGGCGTCGCGATGATCGGGGGCGTGTTCGTGCTGAGAGGCGGCGTGCCGGGCCTGAAAAAGGATGCCCCGTTCATCGCTGCGGCGCAGGGACCGACGAAGGTTGCGCCGCCCACCGACCAAACGGTCACGACCTCCAGCGACGCTGGCGCCACTCTGCTCCATGACAACGGCAAGCCGGCCTCGGTCAAAATTGTGAATTCCGCGGAACAGCCCGTCGACCTGAACGCGCAGGCGGCGGCCAACAATCCCGCGGCGCCCGCCGCTCAGGGCGGCGCGCCGGACCCGGCGCTCGCCGCGATCATCAATACGCCGCTCGTCCCGCCGCAAGCCGCCGCGCCGCCGAAGGGGATGACGTCGGAATTCCCCGACCCGAAACCCGTGCGCACGATCTCGCTCAGGCCCGACGGAACGCCCATTGGCGTGGGCGCCCCCCCTGACGAGCCGGCAGGCAACGCGAATTCCGCGCCAGCGCCGGCGGTGCAGCCAGGCAAGCCGGCTGAAGCGCCAAGCGCTGCTCCCCCAAGCGCTCCTGCGCCGAAGACGATAAACGACGCGGCTGGCGCCGCGCAGCCGTCGACGCCCAAGATCGACTTGCCAACCAAGCTGTCACCCAAGTCGTCGGCGCGCGTGGTGGTCGGCAAAATCGATACGACCGCGCCTGACGGGGCGGCTCAGATCCCGCCTGGCGAAGCGCAGAATGGCGCTGCGGCGAAGCCGGAAAAGGCGGCGAAGAAGCCGAAGCCCGGACACGCCGTCGATGCGACCGAGACGACTGGCGCCATCGCGCCGCCGGTTGACGCCACCCCCGCGACGACTTCGGGCGGATGGTCGGTTCAACTTGCCGCGCCAAAATCCGAATCGGAGGCGAAGAGCGCCGCGACACGGCTCACCAGCAAGTACAGCGCCGAACTCAACGGCGCCGCCATCGGCGTGCATAAGGCGGAGGTCAAAGGCGAAGCCATCTATCGGTTGCGCGTGAGCGGCTTGACGAAGGCTGACGCAGCGGCGCTTTGCGCTCGCCTCAAAGGCGAGGGCGGACAGTGCTTCATCGCTAAATAAGCAGAAGCGCCCCCGCGCGGAGCCGCCAATGCCCAAGGCCTTCATCAGCGGCTGCGCCGGCCTCGCGCTGAACGACGAGGAACGGGCCTTCCTGGGTCAGGAAGACCCTTGGGGCCTGATCCTCTTCAAGCGCAACATTGCCGACCGCGATCAGGTGCGTGAGCTGACGCGGTCGTTCCGGGAGAGCGTTGGCCGCTCTGATGCGCCCGTGTTGATCGATCAGGAGGGGGGCCGGGTCCAGCGCATGGCGCCGCCTCATTGGCGTTCATATCCGGCTGCCGCCGCGATCGAGGCGGGTCTCGAGCCATCCAAGGCGGAGGCCGCGGCGCGTCTGGTCGCTCGCCTCATCGCGCATGATCTCATCGAAGTCGGAATCACCATCGATTGTGCGCCTGTGCTCGACGTCGCTGGCGAGGGCATGCACAATGCGATCGGCTCGCGGGCCTTCTCGTCCCGGCCTGAACGGGTCGCGGCGATGGGCCGGGCTGTCGCCGAGGGACTGCTCTCGGGCGGGGTCGCGCCTGTTATCAAGCACATGCCGGGGCACGGCCGCGCGCGTGTGGACAGCCATCACGAACTGCCCGTCGTCGACGCCTCGCTGAGCGAGCTCAAACACGATTTCGCGCCGTTTGCGGCCCTCAAGGACTTGCCGATGGCGATGAGCGCCCATCTCCTCTACACGGCGATCGATCCTCGCCGTCCGGCGACGGCGTCGCCGATCGTGGTCGCGGAAATCATGCGCGGAGAGAT
>DATCEJ010000065.1:0-13163 GCA_036510135.1 Roseiarcus sp.
CGAAGCCCGTCCGTTGCAGGCCGAACAGGATGAGCGCTGCGATAATGAGCCACAGGAACAGGTCGATCGGCACGAGGCCGAACACACGTCCTGCGCCGAGCGTCTGGATGATGTCGGGGACATGCGGCTGGCTCGCCATCATGTGCTGGCTGTAGACGATCAGCACGCCGCCGGTCATGAGACCGGTGCCGAGCGTCATGACCAGCGGCTGCACGCGCAAGAGCGCGACCCCGATGCCGTTGATGATGCCAACGATAATGCCAACGAGAAGCGCGAGGCCAATCGCGGGCGCGGCGCCGGAGGAGGCGTTGGTCGCGAGCAGATAGGCCGCGCCCGTCGCCACGCTCGCCACCGAAAGGTCGATGCCGCCCGTCAGCATCACCAGCGTTTGTCCTCCGGCCATGATCGCGAGCGGCGCGGCGAACAGGATCGTGTTTGACGCCCAAAGCGGCGTGACCGTCCCGGGCCTCGCGAGCTCGACGCCGAGGACGAAGACGACCAGCAACAGGATGAGCGCATAGATCGTGTGGCCGCGCAGGAAGCTTACGACCGCGCTCATTTGCGTTCCTGCAAAAACGCAAAGAATCCCGCGATCATCACCACCAGCACGATCAGCGTTCCCTGAATCACCTGGCCGTAATTCGGGTCGATGCCGAGGAACACCAGGACCATTGGCGCAAGGGTCAAAAGCAATGCGGCAATGACCGGGCCGACCATTCCGCCGCGCCCGCCCGCGAGGCTGACGCCGCCGATGACGACGGCGGCGACGCTGCTCAGCGTGTAATACGCGCCCGCCAGGGGAGCGCCGATCCCGGTTGTCATGGTGAGCGCCATGCCGCCGAATGCGCAGGCGACTCCACTGAAGACATAAGCGATCGTGCGCGCTTGCATGACGTCGACGACGCTCCGAAACGCGGCGACCGGATCGCTGCCGGCGGCGTAGATCAGAAGGCCGATGCGGCTGAGACGGATCGGCAGCCAGATCGCGGCGATGGCGACGACCATCATCACGAGGGCGTTGGGCAGCCATGGCCAGAAATCAGCGCCCGCGCCGATGTTGAGATAGGCCGCGGGCGCGCCTCCGCCGGGACGCTCGAGGATGAGCAACGCCACGCCGCCCCAAATGAACCCGGTGGTCAGAGTGGCGACAACGTCTGGAATGCGGGAGAAGGCGACAACGAGGCCGTTCAGCAAGCCCTGGCCGGCGTCGGCGATCAGGACGATGATCGAGAGAGCCAGGGACTGACGAAAGTCGGCGTGCTGCATCAGGCTGGCGGAGAGGACGTTCGACACCGCGATCATCGAGCCGATCGAGAGGTCGATGCCGCCGCTGATGATGACGATCGCCTGGGCGGCCGCGGCAAGCGCGAGCGGCAGCGCGCCGAGCGCCAAGGATTGAATCTCGAACGAACCGAAATCACGATGGACCGCGACGGTCGCGGCCAGCGAGGCCGCGAGCAGAAGCGGCATGCCCAGAAATCGGCCGGCCCGGGCTAAAGCGCGCCAGGAAGCGCCGGGGTTTCGAGCCGCCGCATCGTTCATGCGAGCGCCGCTGCGGCCCCCGCGCGGGTTAGGCCGTGCGCCGCCCGCAAGAGGCGCGCTTCGCCGGCTTCCGCCGCCGGCGTTTCACCGGAGATTTGGCCGCTGAACAGAACGATCGCCCGGTCGCAGGCGAGGCGAATCTCTGGCAGTTCCGACGTGAATAAGAGGACGGACAGACCCTGGTCGGCGATCTCGCGCATGAGCGCATAGATCTGCTGCTTGGTGCCGATGTCGATGCCGCGCGTCGGGTCGAAGCAGAGCAGGGGGCACCGTCGCGACGCTGAAATAGGGGTCGAGCTTCGGATTGTACGCGGCCTTCAGCTCACTCATGCCCTTGCATTCGCGCAATGCGCTCAACCGAAGCGGGCGGATGTCCAGATCCCATCGTTCTGGCTGGATTTGACCGCCGCTTCGATAAACGCAACGCCCCGCGCGCCGTCCAGAACGGTCGGGGTTAGTTTCGCGCTCTTGTGAGGCGCACGCCCAGCGCGCCGGGCCGAGATCAGTTCCGCGGCGCCGCGGTAGAGGTTGGCGAACCCTTCGACGTAACCTTCGGGATGGCCGCCCGGCATGCGCGAGCCTTCGATCGCAAGCGGAGTATTTCCTGGACCGCCGCGCCGCAAGATGCGGGACGGCTCGCCATAGGGCGTGAACCGAAGCGTCTCCGGATCCTCGCCCGCCCATTCGAGACCGGCGCGCGAACCGTAGACCTTGAGACTCAGATTGTTGAGATTGCCGACCGCGACCTGGCTTGCCGTGAGCACGCCGCGCGCCCCCCCTTGAAACCGCATCAGCACATGCGCATTGTCGTCGAGCCGGCGGCCGGGCACGAAGGTCGTGAGGTCCGCTGAAACCGCGTCGAGTTCGAGGCCAGTTACGAACAAAGCCAGACTGTGCGCGTGGACGCCGATGTCGGCGAGGCATGCGGAAGCGCCCGCGCGAGTGGGATCAGTGCGCCATTCCGCCTGCTTGTGTCCGTCGGCGTCGATGGCCATGGTCAGCCAATCCTGGACATAAGCCGCGTGGAGGACCCGAATGTCGCCGAGTTCGCCGGCTTCGATCATTTCGCGCCCCTGGCGCACCATCGGATAGCCGGTGTTGTTGAGGGTCACCGCAAAGATGAGCCTCTTGGCGCGCGTGAGCTCGACCAGCTCCGACGCTTCCGCGAGCGTCGTAGACAAAGGCTTGTCGCAGATGACGTCTATGCCCGCCTCGAGGAACGCCTTGGCGACAGGGAAGTGCAGGTGGTTCGGAGTGACGATTACGACGGCCTCGACGCCGTCCGGATGCGCGGCCTCACGGATCGCCATTTCGCGATAATCCGCGTAGGTCCGGTCCGGCGCAAGACCGAGGTCAGCCCCCGACGCGCGTGCGTTTTCGGCATCCGAAGACAGGGCGCCGGCTTTCAGCTCGATCAGATCGTCGAGCCGCATCGCCATGCGATGAACCGCGCCGATGAACGCGTTGCGGCCGCCGCCGATCATGCCGACGCGCAGGCGTCCGCCCTTCAATCCATCGACGGCGGTCGCGTGAACCATCGGTTCAGCCTTTGATGCCGAGCAGCTTGAGGTTGGTCGCGCGGTCGGAGCCGGTAGCGGCAAAGTCGTCGAACACGCGGTCCGTCACTTCGATGATGTGGTTGGCGATGAACTTGGCGCCCTCGCGCGCCGCGACCTCCGGATGCTGCAGGCAGCATTCCCACTCGTACACGGCCCAGCCGGCAAAATCATAGGCCGCGAGCTTGGAGAAGATCCCCTTGAAATTGACTTGCCCGTCGCCGAGCGATCGATCCCGTCCGGCGCGTTCGAGCCAACCTTTGTAGCCGCCTAAGACACCCTGCTTAGCGGTCGGATTGAACTCGGCGTCCTTGACGTGGAACATCTTGATGCGGTCGTGATAGGCGTCGATGAAGCCGAGATAGTCCATGCATTGCTTGATGTAGTGGCTGGCGTCGTAATTGATGTTGCAACGCTTGTGGCCGGCGACCGCGTCGAGAAACATGTCGAAGGTGTCGCCGTCGAACACGTCCTCGCTCGGATGAATTTCGAAGCAGAGATCAACCCCGTTCTCGTCGAAGACGTCGAGTATCGGCTTCCACCGGCGACCCTGCTCGGCGAAGCATTCTTCGACGAGTCCGGCCGGCCGCTGTGGATAGGGATAGAAGTAGGGCCAGGCGAGAGAGCCGCTGAAGGTCACATGCTCGGTCAGGCCAAAACGGCGTGAAACGCGAGCCGCCTTACGCACCTGGTCGGCCGCCCAGAGGCGCCGCTTCTCCGGGTTGCCGCGCACGGCGGCGGGGCATTGTCCGTCGAACATCGCATCATAGGCCGGGTGAACGGACACCATCTGACCCTGAAAATGAGTGGAAAATTCGCTGACCACGATGCCGATGTCGGCGAGCTGTCCTTTGATCTCGTCGCAATAGGTCTCGCTGTCATAAGCGCGATCAAGGTCGAAAAAGCGACTGTCCCAAGTCGGGATCTGAATCGCCTTGTATCCGTAATCCTTGGCCCATTTTGCAATCCCGGCGAGGGTGTTATGGGGCGGGGTGTCGGTTGCAAACTGGGCCAGAAACAAGCCTGGGCCCTTGATCGTTCGCATGCGTTTTCTCCCTCTGCGGCTCAAGTGCCCCTTGAGGGGAAATTATTATGCCGTGGGAATGATTTTGGCAAAAAAATTCCATATGTCAATTTGCTTCGATTGATGTCCTCACAAGGCTGGCTATGAAATTTCCAAGATTTGACAATCGGAATTTCTGATCCAAAATCGCGCGAACCGAAAAATCTCATTGGGAGGCGAGCGTGAAGGGGCGGGTGGTCATAGTCACCGGTTCAACCCAGGGCGTGGGCTTGGCGATTGCCCAGGCGGTCGCCCGAGCTGGCGCCGAAGGCCTCGTGGTGACAGGACGAGACGCGGACAAAGGCGTAGCCGCAGCGGCCGAGGTCGAGCGAAGCGGGGCGCCCGCCCTGTTCGTCGCGGCGGACCTCGAACAGTCCAATGCGCCGGATTTGATCTTCGACGCTGCGCTGAAGCGCTTCGGCCATGTCGAGGGCCTGGTTAACTCCGCGGCGCTCACGGACAGAGGGTCGCTCGCTGACGCCGACATGAAATTCTGGGACCGGCTCTTCGCGGTTAACGCGCGCGCGCCATTCTTTCTCATGCAGCGCCTCGTCAATCATCTGCGCCAGCGCAAGACGCCGGGCTCGATCGTCAACATCCTCTCCGTGCACGCTCGCGGCGGAGCGCCCGAGCTTGCGGTCTACGCCTCCTCCAAGTCGGCGTTGGCCGGGCTGACCAAAAACACGGCGCACGCCCATCGTTTTGATCGCATTCGGGTCAACGGCGTCATTTTAGGCTGGGTCGATTCGCCCGGGGAGCGGCAGATGCAGGCGGTCACGCTTGGCAAAGGCGAGGGATGGCTGGCCGACGCCGCAGCAAGCATGCCGTTCGGACGCTTGCTTAACCCGGACGACGTCGCGCGGCTCTCTCTTTTTCTTCTCTCCGACGCTTCGGAGCCGATGTCCGGGGCGCTGATCGATTATACGCAGAACGTCTTTGGCGCCCTGGACTGAGGCCAAGACGATGCGGCGCCTGTCTCGCGCTCTTTTGCCGGAGCTGCCGCCGTCGGTGCGCCAGCCGCGCTATGATCGCGAGAGTCTGAAGATCGGCATGGCGCATATTGGCGTCGGCGCTTTTCATCGCTGCCACCAGGAAGAATTCATTGACGACATGCTTGAGGCTCGCTTCGGACGATGGGGCGTCATGGGCGTGAATCTCACGACGCCAAGCCTCGCCGATCTCCTGGCCCCTCAGGACTGTCTCTATTCCCGCACGCTCAGGCAGGACGCTCGCGCCGAGACTCGCATCATCGGCGCACTGCGCGAAGTGATCGACGTTACGGATAAAACGAGCGCCGAGGCCGCCATCGCCGCGCTCGGCGGCGCTGAGATTTCTGTCGCGACGATCACCGTGACCGAAAAAGGCTATTGCCTGACGCCGTCGACCGGCGCGCTCGATCTCGACAATCCGGCGCTTCGCGCGGACCTCGAAGGCGGCTTCCCGCCGCGCACGCTCCTTGGTCTGCTGGCGCTTGCGCTCGATCGGCGGCGGCAGACCGAGGGAGCGCCGCTGACGCTGATCAGCTGCGACAACGTACCGTCCAACGGCGCGCGGCTCGGCGCGGCGACGCTCAAGTTCGCGGCTTTGCGATCGTCGGAGCTGACGCACTGGATCGAGGAGCGCGTCACGTTTCCAAGCACGATGGTCGACCGCATCGTGCCGGCGACAGCGTCGGATGACGTCGACAAAGTCTCCGAGGTCCTCGGCGCGCGCGACTCCGGCGCGGTCGTCGGCGAGCCGTTCCGGCAATGGGTCATCGAAGACAAGTTTGCCGGCGAGCGACCGCCGTTGGATCTCGCCGGGGTGACGTTCGTCGCCGACGCGAAGCCTTACGAAGAGATCAAGATGCGGGTGCTCAACGCCGCGCAGTCGACGCTGGCGCATCAAGGCGCGCTCGTCGGCCACGAGTTCACCTATCAGGCCGCCGCCGATCCCGTGCTTGCCGCGCTCACGCGCAGGATGCTCGAGCGGGAAACGTCGACCACGCTGCCGAAGCTCACGGGAATGGAGATCGCTCCGTATATCGATCAGTCGATGGCGCGCATCCGCAACACCGCCATCCGTCACCGATGCCATCAGATCGGGACGGATGGATCGCAAAAGATTGTCCAGCGTCTCGTCGATCCATTGCGCGAGCGTCTCGCTGCAGGCCAGCCGGCGGGCGTGCTCATTCTCGCGGTCGCCAGTTGGATCGCCTACGGCCTGAGCGGGGCGCGTCGCTTCGGCGCGCGCTGGGCGCCCTCAGACCCTTATGCTGAGACCGTCATCGCGATTGGCGAAACAAACTCCGACTGGCCGGAGCTGACCAAGTCCGTTCTCGCCATTGCGCCCATATTCGGCATGGACATGGCGGCCGCGCAGGTCGTCGAGCCCGTCGCACGGCATCTGCGCGGCCTGCTCGGCGGCGACGCCCGAGGCTACCTCAGAGAACGGCTCGGCGATGAATAGTCGCCGGACCATCGAGCGCGCCGATGCGGTCGCGGACGCCGGCGTCGGCGCGGCGCTCGGTTACTCGCGGCCCGGCAGCTATGAGGAGCTTCGGGCGGTGCTGTCGTCCGGAACCGCTCGGCTCCCGAAGAAGCTGCGCCAGGTCGCGATCCATCTGTGGCAGCATCCGACCGCCGTCGCGCTGGGCACCGTGACGAGTGTCGCCCGCGAAGCCGGCGTACAGCCATCGACCCTGGTGCGGTTCGCGCAAGCCTTCGGCTATTCGGGCTTTTCCGACTTGCAAGACGTGTTCAAGGTCCATCTCGCGGGTGGCGGACGGAGCCGCGAGCGTTGGGAAAGCGGCTCGGGCAGCGAGGCGGCGCGCCTGGTCGACGGTTTCATCGGGTCGTCCGCCACGGCGCTCGCCGGCGTCCGCGATCGGCTCGACCTGGCTCAATTCGAGATTATGAGCGAGACGCTTGCGACCGCGGACCTGATCTACATCATCGGCGCCAAGCGCGCTTTCTCGCTGGTCAGCTATGTCTCGCTGGCGCTCGCCAATCTCGGCGTGCGCAACCTTGCGCTCGACAATGTTGGCTCGACCGCCTTCGAGCTTCTGCGCTGCGCTTCGACCTCCGACGCGGTGCTCGCGGTCAGCTTCACGCCTTACAATTCCATCACCCCGGAATTGGCTGCGTCCGCGGCCCAGCGCGGCGTCCCGATCGTCTCGCTGACCGACAGCGCCTTCAGCCCGTTGGTTCCCGTCTCGAAGGCTTATGTCGAGGTGATCGAAGAGAGCTTCTCCGGATTCAAATCGCTGTCGGCGACGCTCGCGGTGGCGATGGCGCTGGTGCTGCGCGTCGAGCAGCGGCGCAACGAAGCGGGCGCGCGCGGGCGCGACGCGCCGAACCCCGCTGGGTCGAGCGAGGGCAGGACCTAAGATGCGCGAATGGCGAATCGTCGGCTTAAGCTTCGAACACGCGCACATGGGCGACCTTCTGCGCGAGGTCTACGAGCACCCCAACGCCGAGATCGCCGGGGTGTACGACGACGACAAATCGAGGATGGTCGACGCGATCGAAAATTTCACCATTCCCAGCGAGCGGGTTTATCAGGATATCGTGCAATGCGTGCGCGAGGCGCATCCCGATCTTGCCATCCTCTGTCCGGCCACCGCCCGGCATGCGGACGTGGTCGAGGAGGTCGCCGCGCTCGGCGTCGACATCTTGCTCGAGAAGCCTTTTGCCGTTTCGCTTGCCGACGCCGACCGGATGCTCGCGGCTGTCGACAGGTCGGGGGTGCGGCTCGCGGTCAACTGGCCTTTGCGTTGGTATCCATCGCATGTCACGACCAAGAGGCTGATCGACGAGCGGACGATTGGCGAGGTGATCGAGGTTCATTTTTACGACGGCAACCGCGGTCCGCTCTATCACCGCGCCGACAAGGTCACCGTATCCGACGAGGAGGTGCGGCGCGAGAAGCCGAATTCGTGGTGGTACAGCAAAGCCTCGGGCGGCGGCAGTCTGCTCGACTATCTCGGCTATGGCGCGACACTCGGGACGTGGTTCATGAACGGCGAAGCGCCGATCGAGGTGACCGCGGTCGTCGATCAGCCGGAGGGGCTCGAAGTCGACGAGCATTCGATCACCATTTGCCGCTACGCCCGCGGCCTATCGAAACTCGAAACACGCTGGGGGACCTTCACTGATCCGTGGATGACGCAGCCGCAGCCGCAGTGCGGTTTTGTCGTCGTTGGTTCAGAGGGTACGATTTCGAGTTATGATTACGAGGCGCATGTCGGGGTGCAGACACGCGCCAACCCCACCATCCGCCAAGTTCCCGTCGATGAATTGAAGGCGCCGTTCCGCAAACCGGTTGAATATGTGCTGCATTGCAAGGAGCATAGCCTACCGTTTGAAGGACCGCTGGATCCCGCCCTCTGCCGCACCGCTCAGCGCATCGTCGACACCGCGGCGCTCTCGGCCCGCGAGCGGCGGACCTTGGCTTTGCTGCCGTGACCGCGACGGAGGAAGGGAAGGCCGAGGGACCCTCGGCCGACGACTACGCTTTGGTCGCCAAGACGGCGGCGGAGGTCGAAGCGCCGGACCTTCCCTATCGTCCGCCGATGCCGAGGGATCGCAGCGCGGCGATTGCGCTCGTCGGCGCAGGCGGTATCAGCGGCGCGCATCTCGACGCCTATGCGCGCTATGGCCTCAACGTGGTCGCGATCTGCTCGCGTGATTTCGAGCGCGCTCGGGCGCGCGGCGCCGTCCATTTCCCGAACGCACGCGTCACGGACGATTTCGACGCGCTGTTGCGCGATCCCAACGTGAGTGTCCTCGACCTCACCGCCCATCCGGATGTCCGCCTCGACCTCATGCGGCGTGCGCTGAATGCCGATAAGCACGTGCTGTCGCAGAAGCCGTTCGTTGAGAACCTCGATAACGGCCGCGAACTGGCTGAGCTGGCGGAGCGGCGCGGCCTCAAGCTCGCCGTCAATCAGAATGGCCGCTGGGCGCCGCACCTCGCCTATATCCGCGAGGCCGTCCGCGCGGGCCTCATCGGCGAAGTCACAGGCGTGCATGTCGAGATCCGTTGGAACCACGGCTGGATCGCGGGGACGTCGTTCGAAGCGATGGACGATCTCATCCTCTGGGACTTCGGCATCCATTGGTTCGATTTTCTCGCGAGCATCGTTGGCGACCGCGCCCGTTTCGTTCATGCGACGACCGCCCGAGCCGCCGGACAGAAAGCGCGGCCGCCGCTTTTGGCTCAGGCCCTTGTCGCCTTTGATGGCGGTCAGGCCTCGCTTGTTTTCGACGGCGCGACGCGATACGGCGCGCGGGATTCGACTTCGGTTGTCGGCGCCAATGGCGGCGCTTCCAGCCAGGGCCCGGACCTCGGTCATCAGGCGGTTGAGCTTTACACCGAAGCAGGCGTGGCCCGGCCGCTACTCACAGGTTCCTGGTTCAACGATGGCTTCGCCGGCGCCATGGGCGAACTGTTATGCGCCGTCGAAGACGGCCGCGAGCCCTTGAATTCGGCGCGCGGCAATCTTCTGTCTCTCAGGCTCTGCCAGGCGGCGCTGCGCTCGGTCCAGACAGGCGCCCCGGTCGCGGTCTGAGCGACGAGAACAGGAAACCGTCGGCAGGCCGTCGCCGTTCGTCTGTGATAGACTTGAAAGGGGAGAAAAACGCGATGGCGAAAGGACGCGCGCTCACTTCGGACGAGCCGCCGCGGCCGCTCGAGCTCGACCCCGAGCGCGTGAGGCAGGTCGACCGACGTCCTTACGCGATCGTCGACATCGGCTCGAACTCGATCCGGCTCCTGGTCTATGACCAACTCGGCCGTGCGCCGATGCCTCGCTTCAATGAAAAGTCGCTCGCCCGACTCGCCGAAGGACTTCCAGAAACCGGCGCGATCGGAGCCGACCATTTTCGTCGAGCGGTCGAGGCCGTGCGGCGATTTCGCGCCATTGCCGAGGCGATGGGAATGAGCCGAATCGACGCGGTCGCGACTGAGGCTATGCGTCGCGCTTCGAACGGACCGAAGCTGGCTCAGGCGATTGAGGCGGAGGCGGGCCTGAAAGTGCGTGTCCTCAGTGGGGCCGAGGAAGCGCGGTTTGCGACCTTCGGCGTCATTTCCGGATTCTTCCGCCCCGTGGGGACGGTCGGCGACATGGGTGGCGGCAGCCTTGAAGTCGCTGAAGCAATCGATGATCGCGTGGGGGATGGCTGGGTCAGCATGCCGCTCGGAGCCCTGCCGGTCGAAGCCATGCTGTCTGAGGGCGTTTCGGCGGCGAAGCGGCAAATCGACGAAATTTTGCGGCGAAGCCTGCCGCGCGAGCTAGCGAGACCAGTATTCTACCCGGTCGGCGGCGGCTGGCGGGCGCTGGCGAAGGCGCACATGGACACCGTCGGCGCGCCAGTCAAAGTCGTGCACGGCTACACGCTCGGGGCAGCCGAGGCGCGCGAATTCGCGCGTGCGGTCTCGCGGTTGTCCGTAGCAAAACTCGCGGCGACGCCGGGCGTGGCGGAGCGCAGAGCGCGGACTTTGCCTGCAGCCGCGCTGACGTTGGATCGCGTGCTCAAATATTTGAAGCCTGACCGCGTCGTCTTTTCCGCTCTCGGCCTGCGCGAGGGTTTCCTCTATTCGCAGCTCAGCCGCGAGGAACAATATCTGGACCCATTGGTCGAGGGCGCACAGCTGATCGGCCTGCCGCTTGCGCGTGTGCCCGAATTCGCGCCCGAACTGGTTTCGTGGACCGAAAGCCTTTTTACCAACGAAGCCGTGGCTGAGAAGAGGCTGCGCGTCGCTGTCTGCGCTTTGTCCGATATCGCCTGGAGAGACGCGGCGGACCTCCGGGCGGAAGAGAGTTTCCGACGCCTGCTCGAATTTCCTTTTATCGGCGTCACGCACCCAGAGCGTGTGTTCATCGCCGCCGCCATTCACGCCCGCTACGTGGGCCGACCGGACGCGCAATGGCTAAGCCCCGCCATCAAACTGCTTCCGCCGTCGGAACGCCGCCGGGCGCAGATCCTTGGCCGCGCCATTCTGCTTGCCTATCGTTTTTCTGGCGGCGTGCCGGCGGTCCTCAGAAACGCACGCTTGCGCATTGACCCCAACTGCGTCCGGCTCGAGGTGACGAAAGCTGCCCGCGCTCCCGATAGCGAAGTGGTGAGCGATCGGCTCAAGCTGCTCGCCAGCGCAATCGGCGTCAAGCGCAGCGAGGTCGTCGAGATCGACGCGCCATCGCCGCTCAGCTAAGTCGGGGGCTCTCGAATGGGAGGATCTTTCCGATCAACTACCGCCACGCCTTCCATGCCGGCAATTTCGCCGACGTGCTCAAGCACGCCGTTCTGGCCCGCGTCCTCGTCTATCTGACCCACAAGGAAAGTCCCTTCCGCTTTATCGACACCCATGCCGGCGCCGGGCGCTTCGATCTGGCGAGCAAGGAGGCGAAGCGATCTCCGGAATGGCGCGAGGGGATCGCGCGGATTTTGACGGCCCGCCCGCCCGCGCCGGTCGCCGAGCTTCTGCGCCCCTATCTGGAAGCCGTCGGCCCGCATGACGCCGAAGGCAGGCCGCTTAGCTATCCGGGTTCGCCAGCGATCGCGCAAACCCTCATGCGCGCGCAGGATCGCATGGCGCTCTGCGAAGCGAACCCGGACGAACGCGAGGCGCTAATCGTCGCGATGGGACGCGATGGGCGGCTCAACATCGTGGGCACGGACGGCTACGTCGCGCTCAACGCTTATCTGCCGCCTCAGGAGCGGCGCGGAATCGTCCTGATTGACCCGCCGTTCGAGGAGCCGAACGAAGCGGGCGCCGTGGAGCGGGCGCTTGAACGCGCTTTGCGCAAATGGCCCAAGGGAACCTACATCGCCTGGCGCCCGATCCGCCAAGCCCGGGTCGATTCCCATTTTCTCAATTCAATCGCCGCGCTGGCCAAGCCAAACATCCTGCGCCTCGAACTCGACGTTGGTTACGGGCCAATCGGCGCGCACGGCCAGCAGCCGCTCGCGCGCGCGGGGCTACTCGTCGTCAATCCGCCGCACACTCTGATTGATGAGGCGCGGACGCTGCTGCCGTGGCTTGCTCAAACACTGGCTCGAGGCGGCGTCGGACAGCATGTTTGCGCCTGGTTGACCGAGCCGGCGTGAGCGCGCCGCACAGGCGCTTGCCCGCCTCGTCGGCGTCGGTTTATGTGTGAACGATGAGCGGCGTTTGACCGCAACCGCGGGGGGACCTCGATGGCGCTGCCGAACGTTCTGAAAGACAAGCTCAGGCTGCCGGTCGTCGGCGCTCCGCTGTTCATCGTCTCGCACCCGGCGCTGGTGATCGCGCAATGCAAGGCCGGGATCGTCGGCTCTTTTCCCGCGCTGAACGCACGGCCCATCTCTCAGCTTGACGAATGGCTGCATGAAATCACCGAAGCGCTCGCCACCCACGACCGCGCGCATGCCGATTGCCCCGCCGCGCCGTTCGCGGTCAACCAGATCGTCCACAAGTCCAACGCCCGGCTCGAGGAGGACATGGCGATGACGGTCAAGTGGAAGGCGCCGCTCGTCATCACGTCGCTCGGCGCGCGCGAGGACGTCAATCAAGCGGTGCACGGCTATGGCGGCGTGACGCTGCACGACATCATCAACAATCGCTTCGCCCACAAGGCGATCGAGAAGGGCGCCGATGGGCTGATTGCGGTCGCGGCGGGTGCGGGTGGCCACGCGGGTTCGATTTCGCCGTTTGCGCTGATCCAGGACATCCGCGCCTGGTTCGACGGGCCCCTCTTGCTGTCGGGCGCGATCGCGACGGGGCGAGCTGTTCTCGCCGCGCAGGTGATGGGCGCGGATCTCGCCTATATCGGCACGGCTTTTGTCGCCACGCCCGAGGCGCGCGCGATCGACGACTACAAGCAGGCGATCGTCGACGGGGACGCCTCCGACATCGTGGGGTCCACCTACTTCACCGGCGTATTCGGCAATTATCTGCGGCCATCGATCGTCAAGTCCGGACTTGACCCCGACAGCCTGCCTGAGCGTGAGGCGAAGGCGATGAGCTTCGCCTCCGCCAGC
>DATCEJ010000066.1:0-7446 GCA_036510135.1 Roseiarcus sp.
CGTGAGCGTTTGAAGCCAGTCGTGTTGATGTTGGCGACGTTGTTCGCGATCACCTCCAGATTTTGCTCTTGCGCGCTCATGCCCGTCGCCGCGATCGCCAACGCTCTCATATCAACATCCTTCGCTTCCGTTTAAGTCCGCCCATCGAGATCACGGCTCGATCAGATCGCCATGCGCGCAATTTCTTGATAAGCGGAGACCGCCTTGTCGCGGATCGCAAGAACGGTCTGGAGCGAGCGTTGCGCCGCCATCACCGAGTCTACAACCTTCATCGGCGAGGCCGCGCCCTGGATGCCTTGGATGGCGACGGCTTCCCCGGCTTGCAGCGTATCGACCGCGGAGCCGACCACCTGCGCGAGCGCCTGGTCGAAACTCGGTCCCTGAGTCGGCGCCGCGGCGGCCGTCGGGGATCGAACGCCGGCGCTCACGCTCGCCGAAGCAATTCCAGAAACGCTCTCGATCATTGTCTACCCCTCGCGACGTCGACGCTCACGCGTCCTTCATCAGGCTGATGGTGGTGTTCAGCATGTCCGCCGACTGCTTGGCGACCTGGAGATTGGCCTCGTAGCTGCGGTTCGCTTCCCGCATATCGGCCAGCTCCGTCAGCACATCGACATTCGGCATCTTCACCATGCCGCCTTCGTCAGCGGCCGGATTGCCGGGGTCGTGCTCGAGCTTGAAAGGAGACGAGTCGACGCCGATCGATTTGACGTTGACCACATTGGCGCCGAGCGTCCGGTCCATCTCACTTTCGAAGGAGACGGTTTGACGAGCGTATGGGTCGGCGCCCGGTATAGAGCCAGTCGATTGAGCGTTGGCGATATTCTGCGAGACGATGCGAAGCCGCGTCGATTGGGCCTGGAGCCCGGATGCAGCGATGCGGAGCGCGGTCTGTAGCGGATCCTGCATGAACGTTCACTTCAGCGCGGAGAGGAGGAGTTGATGAAAGACTCGGCGGATGTTGGAATTCATCGTGTAGTCCCGATTGACGTCGCCGAGATTGATCATCTGCTGTTCGAGATTGACCGTGTTGCCGGACAACGTCTGTTCCGCCGGATCAACTTCGACCTCGCGCAACGCCCCCGTTTCCGATTGGGGCAGCGACATATGGGCGGGATTGGTTGTCGCCAATTCGATGGGTGACGAATCGAGGACGGCGGAGAACGGCTGGATGTCGACCGCGCGATAGCCTGGCGTATTCGCGTTGGCGACGTTGGCGGCGAGCGCCGTTTGGCGCGCGGACAGCCATTGGGCCTTCTGGGCGCCGACTTCGAAGAGATAGACCGATGACAATTGCGCGCCATTCCTGGACAGGGCTTGGATGAACCCTGCGCCTCCGGGCTTGCACGGAGCTTGCCGGAGAACGGACCGAGCAGCAGCCCCTACAGCCGCGCGGCCTCGAGGGCGTGGGTGAGCCGTTCCGCCTTGGCGAAATCGTCCAGCCCCTGCTCCTCGAAAAGAATGTCCTGGATTTCGACGCCCGCGCGGCGCTGGCCAATCGTGAGCCGAAAGAAGGCGCAGACGGCGGCATTGCGGAACTCCATGTCGATCTCCACAGTCGGCGTCGCGTCCCAGGGCGCTTTGAAAGCGGCCGACAGAGCGTAGCGCATTGTCCCGCTTTTGAAGAAGAGCTCGGTCGACGAATTGACGAGGTCGGCGAGATTCGCCGCATGGTCGTTTTGAATCATCGACATCAGTTCCGTCGCGTCGGTCAGCCTGAGCTCGCTCGCGAAGCCCACCAGCGCATCGGCGATGGTTTGCTCCCGCTCAGGCGGGCGCCGCTGTCGTGGACTTCGCCCGGACGCGTTCAGGGTCTTCGTTGGGCCCATTGACCCTTCCTCTGCTGAATCAGGTGGACGATCTCGGCGACGGCTCGATAGAATTCAGCCGGAATTGGCCGATCGACGTCGACGGCGGCATAGAGCGAGCGTGCGAGCGGCTTGTCCTCGACCACCGGAATAGCGTGATCCTCGGCGATCGAGCGGATCTTCAACGCTATAAAATCAGCGCCTTTGGCGACGACCGTTGGCGCGCCGCCCTCAGCGCGGACGTATCGCAGAGCGACCGCGTAATGGGTGGGGTTGACCACGACCATCGTGGCGCGCGGCACCGCGGAAAGCATCCGTTTGCGTGAGCGATCGAGACGTAGCGAGCGCAACCGAGCCTTGATCATCCGATCGCCCTCGGCCTGACGGAGCTCCTCCTTGACTTCCTGTTTGCTCATCCGATGGTCGCGCCGCCATAAGATCCGAGACCAACCGAGGTCGGCGGCGGCGACCACGACCGTCGCGACGAGCACTGCAGCGATCGTTTTGACGGATAGGTCGAGCACATGCTGCGGCAGCAAGCCCGGGTCGATGTCCATCGCCGTGAGCAGGACGACCTTCTGGCCGATCAGCATCATCATCGCGACCGCGATCACCGCGGCGAGCTTGATCAAGCTCTTCAGAAACTCCGTCCAACCGCGAGCGCCAAATACGCGGCTCAAGCCCTTTCGCAACGAGATGCGCGAAGCGTCGGGCAAGATTCTATCGGGAACGATGCGAGGCGGGCTCTGGGCAACGGAAGCGAGAAGGCCCGCAACGGTGAGAAGAATCACCGTCGGCATAAGGAAATGCATGGCGGCGTCCACAAGGGGGCCGGCGAGCGCAAGGACGTCTTCGCCGCGCTCGATCCGCCAGCCGGCAGGATCGTCGATGAGACCCACGAGCGCGGTGAGCAGAGCTTCGGCGTGGCTGGGAACAACGAATATAAGCACGAGGAGAGCCGCGGACAGCGAGGCGAACAGCGGCGCTTCCCGCGAAAAAGCAACTTCGCCGCGCTCGACCGCATCATGAAGCCGCTTCTCTGTCGGCTCCTCAGTCTTGTCTTCGGGATCGACGTCGCCGCTCATGGCTCAACAGCCGGCGCTTTTCGCAGCCGCCTCCAAACTCAAGCCGCTTCGGCTGGCGAGCCGCCAAGCTCGATCTCATTGCGGCTCGCCATGCCGAGCACGATGTCGGCGATGGCCTTGCGCGCCTTGGCGATGTCCCGAGGCGGCGCATTCGCGCTGGAATTGAGCTCGCCTTCGACCAGACGACGTCCGCGCGACGGCATGGACGAGAGCACGGTGTCGCGGAAGTCCGCCTCCGTCCCCCTGAGCGCCATGACGACGATGTCGATCGAGGCGCGGTCGAACAACAGCGCCCGTGCGCGTTCGGACAATCGCGGCAGATCCTTGAACGAAAAGAGCATCGATTTCACGATGGCCGCGTCTTTTGGGCTGGCCTGTTCGAGCGCCCGCATGGCGTCCTCCGCTTCCGGCGCATCGAGGCCGTTAATAATGCCGGCAAGACGCGACCGTCCCTCGACGGCAGCCGCCTTTGGCGCTTGCTTCAACGCGCTCCCTACGGCCTCTTCGATAAGGTGTGCGGCGAGCGGCGTCACGGCGAGCGGGGCGACCAGCCCGCAGAGCGCGGAGTTGCGCCGATCACGCGGCAACGCGGCGATCGCCTTTGTCGCGATCGCAGCATCGAGCTTGGAGAGAATATAGGTCGCTGTCGTCGCGCGCTCCGCCATCAGCAATGCGAGGATCGCCGCTTCCGGCGCTTGCGCCAGCGCCCGCCATATGTCGACGTCGTGGGTTTCCGCCGATTCCACGCCCAGAATGTCGGCGATCTGCTCGGGCGGCAGGCTATCGGCGAGCAGGCTCTTGACCTGGCCCGCGTCACTGAACAGATCAGCGCCGGCGGAGAAATGGGTTGCGAATTCGTCGACCAGCCGATCCAGAGTCGTCGCCGGGATGGCGCCGAGCCCGGCCGCGGCCCGCGCCACCGCTTGCAAGTCCGGCTGATCGAATTGCTTGAGCAGCCGGGCAGCGGGAGGCTTGCCCATCATCAATAGCAAGGCCGCGGCTTTTTCGGGCCCAGTGAGTGTTCTCTCGCCGCTGTTTGCCGCCTCAAGCATGGCCAGTCTCCTGCGGAGCCTTCGTTGGCTGTTTAGGCGCACCCCCGGCGACGACCTCGAGCAGCGACACACCGAATCGCTGGCTGGCGTCATCGACGACGACAATTTCGCCGCGCGCGATAACCGTACCGTTCACCACGACGTCGACCGGATCGCCGACGCGCTGATCAAGCGAGACGATCGCGCCGCGGGCGAGCTTCATAAGTCCGGAGACCGGCAGCGACGTCGAGCCGAGCACGACTTGCACCGTGACTGGGATCGACAGGATCGCGCCGAGATTGGAGGGACCCCCGAGAGGCTCCGATTTCGGAGAATCGAGGGAGGTCGGCGGCTCGGAAATGATGGCGGCTGCGTCCATGAACGGTCTTGCTCGAGGGTGTCGGAGTCGCAGGCGACCGAAGCAGCCGCCTGAGTCTAAGGCTGGGCTGCTTCGTGTCTTTGGGCGATCGGGCTCCGGACTTCGAGACGGTAGCGGCCGTCCGCCTCGCCGAGCTTGCAGGTGAACATGCCGCGGCCGGAACATTCTAGGCGAATGGCGGTGAAATCACTGCATTGCAGGGGCAAAAGCCCACCAATCTGAAAGTTGGCGACGTCGCCGAGACTCATCGGCACCTCCTCCAGGACCGCCGTCACCGGCAGCCGTGTCTGCTGAACGCCGGCCTCCATGAGCCGGGACCAGCGCCGATCCGCAGGCAACGCCTCGGCCTCGGGATCGTTCGCCAGTTCGGCGCGAAAAGGCAGGAGAAACGCCTGCGGCAACAAGAGAAGGCCCTGACAGGCGCCCCCGTTCATGCCGAACGTAAATCGCGCGGCTGCCGCCTCGCCATCCCGGCGCCCAAGCGCGAAGGAATCCTTGATCGTCGTCAGGCGCTCAAAGCTCAGCGCGACGCGCGCGACAGAAGCCAAGGCCGCCTCGAGCGCCTCGCCCAGTGCGCACGCGAACGCTTCGACAAGCGAAGCCTCGATCGCCGTACGCGGCTTTTGGGGGTCGCTTCCGGATTTGTCCGGGTTATCGGCGCTGACGACTTCGCCGAAAATCGAGGAGACGACCAGGCTGTCGATGCGCTCGTCGAGCGCGATCATGAATTGGGCTTCGGGTTCGGCGCTCGCGTAGATCGCAGCGGTCAGGCCGACGCACTCGCCAATCGCCTCAAATAGCGTGGTTACGCGAATCTCCTCGATTGCGGCGCCGGACGGTCGCGCGATGATCGAAGCGAGGCGCGCCGGCGCCTCGGCGATGAAGCGATTGAGCGCGAAGCTGAGCCCTGGCATTCGATCAATGGCGAGGTTCTGGTGCTCGAGCATCGCGCCCTGCAACCTGCGTGCGCCGTGATCGAACTCGCGCGTTCCCTCTTCCATGCTCATGCGGCCTCCCGGATCGCGGGCTCAGCCCCGCTCGCGCCTGCGGAAGTCGTCTCGCTCTCGACGACATCGATCGTCGGCCGCTCCTTGGAGGGGATTGTCTTGCGACCGAACTCGACCGCCACTTGGGGCATCGCTCCGTTCATGAAGGCGAGCAGGCTTTGCTTCACCAGCGTGAACAGCCTGAGCTGCTTTTGCCGCACCGTTTTTATTTTCTGAGCGATCGGCGCCAGAATCGCATAGGACAGGAAGATGCCGGCAAAGGTGCCGACCAGGGCTGCGCCGATGAGTCCGCCGAGAATCTCAGGGGATTGATCGAGCGCGCCCATGGCGTGGATGATGCCGAGCACCGCGGCCACGATGCCGAGCGCGGGCAATCCGTCGGCGACCGCCTGATAGGCATGCACCGGCTTATATCGGTCGTGCGCCAGGGTCTCGATTTCTTCATCCATCAGCGCTTCGATTTCATGCGTTCGCGCGTTGCCGATGATGATGAGGCGGCCATAGTCGCAGATGAACGTCACCAGGTCCTTGTTCGCGAGCAGCTTCGGAAAGTTTTTGAAGATCTCGGATTCCTGCGGGTTGTCGAAATGCCCTTCAACCTCGCTCCGGGACTTGGCTCTGAGCTCCCGCATCAACGCGTGCAGAGCCGAGAGCACGTCCAGGAAGTCACGCGGTTTCGGCGCTTTGTCGAGGACGGCCTCGACGAACGCCCTGCCGCAGTCCTTGATCGTCGACATGGCGTTGGCGACGATGAAAATGCCGAGCGACGATCCCATGATGATGACAAACTCGAACGGCTGAAACAGCACTTCGAGATGGCCGCCAAGCGCCGCATAGCCGCCGAGGATGCAGCCGACGGTGATCACGAGGCCAATGGCGAAATTCAAGAGTCGCTCCGGTGCGAAGACATGCAAGTTCTGCGGCTCGAGACTTACGCGAAGCTGTGAGCGGCGAAGTCAGCCACGGACAAGCCGGCCGAACCATCGTTCGCGGGAAAGGTCTGCGCGACTCTTAAGCCTCGCGGAATGGCGTTATGCAAAACGGACTTTACGTCTCCCTCTCGGCTCAAGTGGCGCTCGAGCGACGACTCGAAACCATCGCCGACAACGTCGCCAACATGAACACCGTCGGCTATAGGGCGACCGGCGTCTCGTTTGAGACGGAAATCGCCAAGGCTGGCGACGCGAAGCTGGGCTATGCTTCGAGCGGCTCGGATTTTATCTCACGGCGCCTCGGCGGGCTCATCAAGACCGACAACACCCTCGATTTCGCGGTGCAGGGCGACGGCTGGTTTGGAATTCAGACACCGCAAGGGGTGGCGTACACGCGCGACGGCCGGACCAAGATCGACGAGTCCGGGATGCTTCGCACGCTGAACGGCAATCCGATCCTTGACGCTGGCGGCGCGCCCATCCTCCTGGACAGCGGGGCTGGACCTTTGGCCGTCTCCGCCGACGGAATGATCACGCAAAATGGACGCCAAATCGGCGCGCTCGGACTGTTCGAGATCGATCCGACCGCCAAGTTGAAACGGGCGGAGAACTCAAGCGTCGTGCCCGACAAGCCGGCGACGCCGGTCCTCGAGTTTACCCGCGATGGGGTGGTTCAGGGCGCGGTCGAAGGCTCCAACGTCGATCCGGTGCGCGAGATGACCCGGCTGATCGAAGTCACCAGGGCCTTCGACGGGGTCGCGGCCGAGACCTCGCAGTCGGAGACGTCGCTTCAGGACGCGATCAAGGCTCTCGGGGCGTCGGCATGACCGACGCTCGTTCGAACGTTCTGTCGCCGCTTGAGCGCTTCGAACAGCGGGTCGGGCATGGATTGCAGACTCTTCCGGCGGCGCGCGTGAGCGGCTCCATCATCGAAGTCTCGACGTCTCACTATCGCGTCGCCGGCCTGTCTCGCTTCCTCAGGCTCGGCGAGTGCGTCGGCGTCGATGTTGGCGATCGTGTTGAGATTGGCGAGGTGGTCAGAATCGATGATTCCTCGGCGACCATCAAGCCGTTCGACACGCGCAGCGACGTGACGATCGGCGCGCGCGCCTTTCGAGCCGAGACCCTGTCGCTCTCGCCGCATCGATCCTGGAAGGGACGCGTCATCGACGCGCTCGGCCGGCCAATCGACGGCGCGAGCGAG